>CBDUBB010000135.1:0-6577 GCA_965365265.1 uncultured Flavobacteriaceae bacterium | reverse complement strand
ATCCCGTGTTCTTGGCACATGTGGTTTCCGGGCCGTATTTTGAGCGAAGGCCTTAAATTGAAATCCGCATAGCAAAACGGCAACCATCCCCCTTAGACCTGGTGCACTTGTGTGAGCAGGTGTTTGTCAGGAAATCCTCCTTATTCTTTCCCCTTGCCCGACAAAATGGATTTCGGCAGCAGTATTTGAAGTTGTACCCGCCACTGCCACTCCGGTCCGAAGTCCGGCTTCACCACATTGTAATACAACTGGGTCTGGATGTTTACCGGCAACTTGCCCCCGAGCATAACCAGCTTTCCCCCACCGGCCCCCAGGGGGACGATCCACTGCTGTCCGGATTCTGCCTTCCAGTCGGCCGTGATGATAGGGGCAGAATTCACATACCACCCATCGCCTAGCTGGCGGACAATGAAAAGATTCAACAGCATGTGGTTTACATCCTCCCGATCCGCATCCCCTGCAATGGACCAGGTATTATTGATCAGGGCCCCGAAGGTCCAGTCCCCGGGTTGCATGAGCACTACAAAGGAAGGGCCCACACTCCACTTCTGGGTTCCGCGGTTAGCCCCTCCCGTGGGAATTTCAACAACCGGGCCTATCCCCCAGGTGGTTTTGCTTTCCGGTGAGTAAAAGGCCGTTGCGATTATATCCCCCAGCCCGGAGGAAAAACTGCCAGATTCACTGCCGAAGTCCGGGATACTTACTATCGGAAAAATGGTCCGTGTAATGATCCTGCCTCCCGCAAACGGGAGTACCGGCTGTATGTTGAGCACATTCAGATTCCGGTCAAAAGGCCCGTAGTTCATGTTCAGGTTGTTCTGGAAGGGGAAGCTCATCAGATCCGCCAGGGGGTTGGCAGCTTCCTGGGCCAGTTCTTCTTTGGATTGCTGGGCTAAAGAAGAAAGGGTCACCAGCAATGCAAGTAGTATTGAAAAATAGGATTTCATACGATCAGTGTTATTATGACCTGCAATCACCACTCTAATTAGTTCACAATTCCAGACCTATTTCGTATCTGAAATCAATTCAATTTCTCCCGGTTTCCAGGTTTCATCAAACCATGGTTCTAGCGGGCCGTAGATTCTGAGAATTACGAACCAACCTTTGTTTTCAACGGTTTGGATCCAATTTTTTTCCTTGCCTTCAGGTGGTTTTGGTCCGAAGTACAGATCCACCGAGCCATCACTGTTTTTTTCCAAATCACTGCGTTCACTATTTAAACTTGGAAAAGGATTATCCGTCTCAAGCATGCTTCGGGTTTGCGGGTCGTATACCACGATCGACCAAAAATCCTTTACAGGTGGATTTGCCGGGATATTTAGTTTATAGTTTTTCGATCCATCCAAATAATGACCGTCCCTGTCTTTATAGGCGGCAGCATATTGTGACCCCACACCAACCCTTTCAATTTCCATGGCAGGAGTAACGGCTGTGGCTATATAATGGAACAGGGTACGCCCGTCAAGTTCACGGGCATTGTTCGTTTGAAATTTATAACCACCCAGGAAGGCAATGGTCCAGTAGCTGTCCGGATATTTATAGATCTCCTCGTTGCGAGGACTAAACGAGATAGCTCTCGCAGTCGCGTTACCTACTTTGATAGCGTCTTCGAGAATTGCTTTTAACCGTGGGTCCGGATCAAACACTTTCCCTTTTTCAATGCCTATCGTCTTGTATAATCCCAAAATCTGAGGCTCAAATGCTTCTGAGGGTTCATATTGAATTACTTCATTCAACTCTTCATAAAATTTAAAATCGTTTGCATGTACGGTATTAAATCGTTTACCTGACCAATTTATAAACACCGGTTCAGGTGGATTCTCAACCTCACTGAGCAAATAGATATTCGTACTGGCCTTTATGCTTTCCACCGCTGGTTTTGGATCTCCTTCCTGCAAGAAACCCCTCCAGAAAATGATATTTTGGTAGGTTGGTGATTGCACAACATAGTAACCTTCCGGTACTTCGCCCTCATAACCGGGAGGAAGCACCAGGAATTTTCCGCCCTGTCCGCGGTCAGGCCCTGCATTTCCCAGGTCAGTGACATACCTGAAAAACATATCGTTGATCATACCTAAGGTATTGGGTGGGCTTTCCACAACAACGGGTCCGTTTTTCAGATCAAAGTGGCTGATAGTGTATACGGATTCCGTATTTGGTGTTAGAAATATGGATTTCGAATCCATTAGATTTTCAAAAATCCCTATCTCACCAAGGTTATTCACCCCTGCTTCTTTAAAGCCCTCTATGAGTGCGTGCATGGATGCTGCCGGGATCCCGTTCAGAAAGGTTTCCATGCCCCGGCTAAAGTCAAGGTTGTCATAAACTTTCTGGACTGTTTCCTCAGACGGATACCCGTCAAAATAATTCAGGGTGCCAAGTCTTTCTGATTCTACCGCGGAGGGTGTGACAATGTGTTTCTTTATCGGTTCAACATCCAAAGGTTCAGAGCTTGAGATTGCTTTCTCCTGATTGTTACATGAGATGTATCCAAGGATCAGGAAAAGAATTGCTAACGTGCTGAATTTTGTCCTCATAATTTCTTCATTTTTAAATTATTATTCCCACAGCAATTTTTATTCGGCTTTAGAATGACCTGCATATCCCTGCTTGCAGGTTACCGAAGGCAGACCATGGAGAAACAGAAAAGGAAAGGGCTGAGATCTATGATTACGAATTAGATCATGGGTTCCATCAGAACCCAGGTGAATTCCTTCCTGAATCCAGTATTTTGACATGGGTTAAACCTCTGTGAAATTAGAGGTGTTTTAACGAGATGACAATGATCTATATCATATGAGGTGCCTTCGCAAAGGTGTAATTTTAAGCAACTTTAAAATGACCTAACCCATGAAAAATCAGGGCCTAACATCGAAAACCACCGCCCGGGTGGTTGGACTCATTATGGCAGTCCAAATGGGGCTATTTGCACAGATAGACGCCCCACCCATAGCGCCCGGGGATCGCCAGTATTCCCCCTACCCAGAGGAAAATTTTCCGAACCAGGTGTTTTTTGGAGACACCCACCTGCACACCTCGTATTCCACGGATGCCGGGATGTTCGGCAACACCCTCGGGCCAGAAGAGGCCTACCGGTTTGCCAAGGGACAACTGGTGGTCTCCAGCACCGGGGTGCCTGCGAGGCTCAATCGACCCCTCGATTTCCTGGTCGTGGCGGACCATGCGGAGAACCTTGGACTGGCCCCTATGATTGAAAACTCCAACCCGGAGCTTCTGAAAAGTGCCTGGGGGAAGCAAGTCCACGACCTGGTCAAGACTGGAAAACCCGACGAGGCCTATGCGCTTTGGGGATCAGGAGTAACGACAAGAGAGGATCCGCTCGCGGAACAGACCGGACTTATGCAATCTGCCTGGCAGGACATCACAAAGGCTGCAGAATTGCATAACCAACCCGGGCTCTTTACCGCCTTTATAGGTTTTGAATGGACCTCCAGTCCTGGGGGCAGCAACCTGCACCGCAATGTGATCTACAGGGACGGGAAAAACCTGGCGGATCAGGTGATCCCCATGTCCGTCTACGACTCGGAAGACCCCGAGGACCTGTGGAAATGGATGCAGAACTACGAGGCGAAGACCGGGGGCCGGGTCCTTGCCATTCCCCATAACGGGAACCTGTCCAACGGGCTGATGTTTGACGTGGTCACATTGATGGATAAAAAGCCCCTCGACCGGGATTACGCAAACCGTAGGATGCGGTGGGAGCCCCTTTATGAGGTTACCCAGATCAAGGGCGATGGGGAAGCCCATCCAACACTGTCACCCAATGATGAGTTTGCCGATTATGAAACCTGGGACAAGGGAAGTTTCGCAGCTGCCAAGGAACCCGAAATGATCCCGAATGAATATGCGCGGGAGGCCCTGAAGAAAGGATTGGCCTTTGAGCGTGATCTCGGGGTAAATCCGTTTAAATTTGGTATGGTAGGAAGCACGGATTCCCATACCTCCCTGGCGACGACGACAGAAGACAATTTTTTTGGGAAAGCACCCTTGGTCGAACCTACATCGAATCCCGGGAGGTTTGACGATAAGATTACGGGATACCTCCCAGACCCCCAGGGAAGGGATTACGCCATTAGGCATTACAGGGGTTCGGCTTCGGGCCTGGCAGCTGTCTGGGCCCGGGAAAATACCCGGGAGGCCCTATGGGATGCCATGTCCCGCAAGGAGGTGTTTGCCACTACGGGAACCCGGCTGCGGGTCCGCGTTTTCGCCGGCTTTGACTTTACGGAGAAGGACCTTGCCCAGGCGGATTTTGCCAAGTACGGGTATGAGAACGGTGTCCCCATGGGAGGAGATCTCAAAAATGCCGGGGCGGGACAATCTCCCGGATTTTTGGTTCGGGTGCTCAGGGATCCTGATGGTGCCAACCTGGACCGGATCCAGGTAATCAAAGGATGGCTGGATGCAGCGGGTGAGACCCATGAAAAGATCTATGACATTGCCGTGTCTGGCAACCGGGAAATAGGCCCGGACGGAAGGGCAACTGAACCAGTGGGGAATACCGTAAACATAGAGGAGGCTTCCTATGACAATTCCATCGGCAGTCCATTCTTGCAGGGCTACTGGTCCGATCCGGAATTCAATCGGGATGAGCCTGCATTCTATTACATCAGGGTGCTTGAAATCCCCACACCCCGCTGGACCACCATTGATGCCAAGGTATTTGGCGTGGAAAGGCCAGAGGATGTCCCGGCCACGATACAGGAGCGGGCCTATACCTCACCCATTTGGTATAACCCCCAATAGGCGAGGTCGAGTAATGGGTTTGCAGAAATTTCGGGTGCCGCCTAAGTACCCCGGACCTGATCCGGGTTCGGGAAGCTCCTCAGGAATGGTTGGCTCGATGAGAGGCTTTGGGCAAATGCCTGCAATTAGCTAGTTGCAGGGCGTTCAGATATTGGATGGTGTTGCTTGTTGCAGGGAGCATCCGTAAATTGCTGATAACATCTGAAAAATAAAGTACTTATGAGTAATCCCAACCGTGTATTGAGGCATCTCTCCCTGATGGCATTTCTCATCGTTAGTCTGGCTTCCTGCCAGGACAGGCCGAAACAGGAAAAAGCCGAGGAAACAACAGAAATTAATTGGGAAGCGGAGATTGAAGCCGAGGATGAGATTCTGGGACTGGGCGAAAAATGGACCGGCGACCTGGATGGGATGATCGAACGCGGGCGTATCCGGGCCCTGGTCCCTTATAACCGTACCAGTTACTTTATCAACGGTACCAGGCGTGGGGGGCTCACCTTTGAGGCGCTAACCCTGTTTGAAAAAAACCTGAACGAACGCCTGGGTAAAAAGCCTGGAAGCCCCGGGTACGTTCAGATCATTTTTATGCCTATGACGCGGGATCAAATCCTGCCAGCCCTTAAAGAGGGCTATGGGGATATGGCAGCGGCAAACCTGGTTATAACCGAAGCCCGAAAAAGGGAGTTTGATTTTTCGATCCCGACCCTGAGCAACTGGAGTGAAATGGTCGTATCAGGTCCCGCAGGGAAATCCATAACTACGTTCGAAGATCTGTTGGGGGACACTGTTAGCATCAGGCGATCCAGCAGTTACTATGAGCATTTACAAACCTTCAACGATTCGCTCGAGAGTGCAGGAAAATCAATCATCCATGTGCAACCAGTGGAAGAACACCTGGAAGACGACGACATTCTGGAAATGGTCAATGCCGGGGTAATTCCGGTTACCATCTCTAATAATCTCACGACCATGCTCTGGGAACCCATGCTTCCGGATCTTAAGGTCCATCAGGATCTCGCCATAAAAACAGGAGGGGAAATCGGGTGGGCGTTGCGCAGCGGAAGCCCCAAACTCAAGGAAGCCATGGATAGTTTCCTAAAGGAGAACCGGCAGGGATCGCTCATGAGCAATATGCTGCTGAATAAATACCTGAAGAATACGCGATACCTGAAGGACGCGACTTCACCGGCAACGGTGGAGCGATTTAAGCAGGTGCGGGATCTATTCCAGAAATACGGGGAGCAGTTCAACTGGGACTGGCTCCTGCTGGCTGCCCAGGGGTATCAGGAATCCCAGCTGGACAATACGAAGCAAAGCCCGGCGGGTGCGGTGGGGATCATGCAGATCAAACCCAGTACCGCTGCCGACCCCAATGTTGGTATTGACAATGTCTACGATATGGAGAATAATATCCACGCGGCGACCAAGTACCTCAATTTTCTGCGCAGCCGGTATTTCGACAGCCCGGATATAGACCCGTTCAATGCCATGTTACTGAGCCTGGCGGCTTACAATATGGGGCCGGGACGGATGAATCAGATGCGTAAAAAGGCCACGGAACAGGGGCTCAACCCGAATGAATGGTTCGGACAGGTAGAACTGATCGCAGCCAAAGAAATTGGCAGGGAAACTGTACAATACGTAAGCAACATTTACACGTATTACGCCTCCTTCCGCTCGCTACGCAGGTATGGGCAGAAAACGGGCAAGACCTATGCGCCTAGTGGCTCTTAAAGCCCAAACCTTCAAGGAATCTTACGACAAGAGCGAAGGCTTTGAAATGGGAGAACTCCGCAAAGGCAAAAGTTGG
>CBDUBB010000134.1:0-6644 GCA_965365265.1 uncultured Flavobacteriaceae bacterium | reverse complement strand
AACGGCACCTGCGCCGCGAGCGAGTCCTGCACTTCCTGAGGGAAACCGGACATCATCGGGCAATTGAGACAGGACGGCATCCCGGATGCGGGTTTCGTCCCGGGTCCATTCCCTTTGGGTGTGAATTTCCGTTATTTCGAACCGGGCAACCAGGTCGGGGAGCACCTCTTCCGCCCGCCCGTGGTAAATGAACAAGGGAATATTCAGGTCGCGAAGGTTTTTGGAAAGGTCTGCTATGGTTTCCCTCAGGAACTGTGCCCTGAACTTCCCGGTTCTTGGAAATCCATGTGAATCATTTTCGAAATAGCGGGGATCAAAACAATAGACCGCGAGGACCTGGGGGGCCCTGCAGGCCATGGTTAATGCGTAATTATCGGAATGCCGCAGGTCATTTCGAAACCAGTGAAGGGCTGTGGCCATGGTGTTTTTTTTGATTATCAGGGTACTCCTCCCACAATCCCACTGCCTTTGCGGTGGGTGCGGCATCGCCGGCTGCAATACCTAACCTCTTCCCAGTTGCGTTCCCATTTCTTTCGCCAGGAGAAGGGTCTTCCACAAGCAGGGCAAATTTTTTGAGGTAAGTGAGGTTTTTGATGCATTCGTTTAACAAAAATAATTAAATGATAAACAAAATGTGTTAGAGTTTCCCTAAATCCGCCGGGGGCCGGAACGCATTCTAAAGAGCTCCAATTTTAGTATCTTTAGGGCTTTATCATTTCTCCCTTGATGAAGCAAAGCCCGAAAAACATTGCGATTGTAGGGTCCGGTCTGGTCGGCGCACTCCTGTCGATCTATTTGAGAAAGGCCGGCCACAAAGTCACCGTTTTCGATCGCAGGCCAGACATTCGGACGGTGGAATTTTCGGGTCGGTCCATCAACCTGGCCATGAGCGACCGGGGGTGGAAGGCCCTGGAAGGGGCCGGGATTGAAGCTGAAGTCCGCAAGATCGCCATCCCCCTGTACAAGAGGGCGATGCATGTGATCGGGAAACCCCTGTATTACCAGCATTACGGAAAAGAAGGAGAGGCCATCTGGTCCATATCGAGAGGGGTCCTGAACCGGAGGATGATAGACCTGGCGGAAGAAGCCGGGGCCGTTTTCCGTTTTGAGGAAAAAGTCTGGGACGTGGATCTTCCCACGGCTCAATTATTTACCGGGGAAACAGAGAAGGGCGCCTGGACAACCTATCAGTTTGACCACATTTTCGGTTGTGACGGGGCATTCTCCCGGATACGGCACAAAATGCAGCGGCGCAGCCGGTTTGATTACTCCCAGGATTTTATTGATGTAGGCTACAAGGAACTCACCATCCCGCCCAACGTGGATGGAACCCACAAGCTGGACAAACATTCTTTTCATATCTGGCCGCGCGGCAGGTTCATGTTCATCGCCATGCCAAACCTGGACGGGAGTTTTACCTGTACCTTGTTTATGCCCTTCGAGGGGGAAATATCCTTTGAAAAACTGACTACTGAAGAGGCTACCCGTAATTTCTTCACAAAATATTTCCCCAGCGTCATGCAGGACATCGATAACCTTTGCGGAGACTTTTTCCGGAATCCGACCAGTGCCCTGGTGACCATCAGGTGCTATCCCTGGACCTATTGGGATAAGGTGGCTTTGGTGGGGGATTCTGCCCATGCTGTGGTCCCCTTCTTCGGACAGGGGATGAATGCCGGGTTTGAGGACATAACCGAACTCGTATCCCTGATGGAAGCTCACGGGGATGACTGGGAAGCCATTTTCCGCGAATACCAGGAGCACCGCAAGCCCAATGCGGATGCCATTGCGGAACTCAGCTACCGAAACTTTATGGAAATGAGTACCCGTACGGCAGATCCGCAGTTCCTGCTTCAGAAAAAGATCGAACGCCATTTTGCGGAGCAATATCCGGAAAAATGGATCCCGGCCTATTCACGCGTCACCTTTTCTGACCGCCCATATGCCGAAGCCCTGCAGGTCGGTGACCGTCAGGAAGCCATTATGAAGGAAGTAATGAAAATGCCGGATCTGGAAAACCGCTGGAACCGCCCGGAAGTCACCCAACGCATCCTCGAATTGCTGGGGGAAGCCCCGGAATAATAAAAAATCCCGGCCTTACGGACCGGGATTTCATGAATGCGTATCTGGTTCTTTGCTTATTTAATGCCTTCAAAGATTTCCTGCATTTTATTCTGCTCCTCATCGGCCAGGGCAGGATCTACCAGGATCCGGCCGCTATGCTCATCGGAGATGATTTTTTTACGGGTGGCAATTTCCACCTGTACCTGGGGGGGAATTGTGAAAAAGGATCCTCCAGAGGCGCCTCTTTCAATAGGGACCACGGCCAATCCGTTTTTTACCCGGTTGCGAATACGCTTGTAGGCATTCAGCAGCCGGTCTTCGATGATTTTTTCGTACTCCTCTGATTTTTTGACCAGGGCTTTTTCTTCTTTTTCAGTCTCAGCAAGGATGGCATCGAGCTCCCCTTTCTTGTGTTTCAGGTGGGTTTCCCGCTCCGTCAGCTGTTCTTTGGTTCCCGTGATCAGCTCTTTTTTCTGCTCTATCTGCGCCTTGAACTCCTTGATATGCTTTTCAGCCAGTTGAATTTCCAGTTCCTGGTATTCCACCTCCTTGGCAAGGGAGTTGAATTCGCGGCTGTTGCGAACATTTTTTTGTTGTTCACTGTACTTTTTGATGAGGGTCTTTGCCTCCTCGATCATGTTCTTTTTGGCCGTAATCTCATAGTTGACGGTTTCCACATCCGTTTTCAACTTGTCCATACGGGTTTTAAGGCCCTGAACCTCATCTTCCAGATCCTGAACTTCCAAAGGCAATTCCCCGCGGACGTTTCGGATTTCATCGATCCTCGAATCGATTAGCTGGAGGTCATACAGGGCTCTGAGTTTTTCTTCTACGGTTACTTCTGTCTTTGATGGCATATCTAGAAATAATTGATGGGGTTCGTTTTTGTCTCGGATAAAGAGATGGCAAAATTAGGAATTTTTTCGCTAAGATATTCAGCGATCAGGTTTTTTGTAAACTGCTCAGTTTCATAGTGTCCGATATCGGCAATAACCAGCTTCCCCTCGGCCTGGTAGAACTGGTGGTATTTCACATCTGCAGTAACCAGAATATCGGCCCCGGCAGCCATTGCGGCCCCGATGGCAAAGGCCCCGCTCCCACCAAGGACAGCTACCCGCCGAAACGGGGTCTGGGGCAAATCCGTGTGTCGGATGCAGCCACAATGGAACCGGTCGCGAACCCGCTGCAGGAATTTTTTTGGATCCATGGGCTCTGGAAGTTCCCCCACCATGCCCATACCAAGGTGGTCGTACGGGTTTTCCAGGGTGGTGATCTCATAGGCAACCTCCTCGTAGGGGTGGTGCGAGAACAAGGCCCCGAGCACTGCTTTCTCCCGGTCCCGGGTAAAGGTGATATGCACCTGGACCTCAGGCTCCAGTTGCAAATTCCCCTCTGTTCCCACAGCCGGGTTAGCCCCCTTTCGGGGCAGAAAACTCCCCGTACCTTCACTGGTGAAACTGCAATGGCTGTAATGCCCCAAATGCCCGGCTCCTGCCTCAAAGAGCTTTTCAAGGAGGAAATCCTTGGACGCCAGGGGCACATAGGTCAGCAATTTTTTGATGGTGCCTGTTTTCGGGATAAGAATTCGTGTGTTTTTAAGCCCGAGAACCTCGCAGATCTTTCCATTGACCCCTGCTTTAATGTTGTCAAGGGCGGTATGCATGCTGTAGATGGCCACGCCATTTTGGATCGCCTTTAAAATGGTCCGCTCCACGTAGGTGGCCCCGGTGATCCGTTTCAGTCCCTTAAAGAGGATCGGGTGGAAACTTACGATGAGGTTGCATTTTTTGGCTACAGCTTCATCAACCACCTGCTCCAGCGTATCCAGGGTCACCAGGATACCGGTGACCTTCATGGCTGGGTCTCCCACCAGGAGTCCCACATTGTCAAAGTCCTCGGCAAACGACAGGGGGGCCTGCTCTTCCAGCAGGGCGGTGATTTCTTTAACGGTCATGTGTAATGGCTTTTTGGCTGGTCTCAAAGATAAATAACTATTTTCGCTCTGATGAAATGGCTCAGAAATCTCGGTTGGCCCCTGTCCCTGCTCTACGGTTGGGTGGTGTACTTTCGTAATAAATGCTATGACTGGGGCTGGCTTTCCTCCAGGGCTTACGAGGTGCCCATCCTTTGCGTGGGAAACCTCAGTGTGGGCGGGAGCGGAAAAACCCCAATGGTGGAGTGGCTTCTCACACATCTGTTGCCCGAAAAGAAGGTCGCTGTGCTCAGCCGGGGCTACAGGCGCAGGAGCTCGGGTTTTCAACTGGCAACCCCGGAAAGCACTGCCGAACAAATAGGCGATGAGCCCTTTCAGATTGCCCGGAAATTCCCTGACGCCATAGTAGCTGTAGATGCCAACCGGCAGCGGGGGATTGAAAAACTGCTCTCCCTGGAATCCCCGGAACTTATCCTTCTGGACGATGCCTTCCAGCACCGGAAGGTACGACCCCGAAGATCCATCCTGCTCACCGCCTGGGACGAACTTTACACGGAGGAAGCCTACCTGCCGGCCGGAAACCTGAGGGATCACCGCACTCAGGCAAGGCGGGCTGATTTGATCGTGGTCACCAAGTGCCCTACCGAATTAGGCGGGCATGAAAAAAAAGGGATCCGTAAAAAACTAAAACCGGCAGAAGGTCAGTTGATGGCCTTTGCCTCCCTGTGCTATGGAAGTCCCCGGGATGAACAGGGGCAGCCTGTTACCCTGGAAACCCTGCTCAAGGAACGAATTACAGTGGTCACGGGGATTGCCCGTCCTGCCCCCCTCCTCGCGTACCTGGAGGGCGTGGGCGTTCGTTTTGACCACCTTGGATTCGCCGACCACCATCATTTTACCGAAAAGGACCTGAGGATGCTTGAGGAAAGAAAGCCTGTCCTCACCACAGAAAAGGACGCTGCGCGCCTCGAAGGAAAATTGGAGAATTATTGGGTGCTTCCGGTACAGCATTGCTTCGCTCCGGAAGAAGAGGCGGTCATGCAGGAGTTCCTCAGCCAGTTCTAGGAATAGGATTTCCGCCTCTTGGGTTCAATGATATTCTCACCGATCTTCTCGTAGAATACCTCGGGTTTAAAGGGTTTGGTCACCACATCGTTGCAGCCTGCGGCATAAAAGGCCTCCAGACTGTCATCCAGGGAAATAGCGGTAAGGGCAATGATCGGGGTCTCCTGGTCAAACTTTCGGATCCGCTCCGTGGCTTCCACCCCGCTGATCCCCGGCATATGGATGTCCATAAGGATGCCGTCATACGTGTTGCGGCTGGCCAGATCCACGGCTTCCATACCATTGCTGGCAATGTCGCAGGTGATTTCCTTTTTGGCGAGCATCTTTTTGGTGATGACCTGGTTGATCTTGTTATCCTCTACCACGAGCAGGTGCAATCCCTTATACTGGTAGTCCTTGGGCGAGATCTCGAACGCAAGGTCATCTATGATATGGTCCTTGCATTTCATCCTGAGTTCAAAGAAGAAAGAACTTCCCTTGCCAGGTTCGCTTTCCAGCTGAATAGTGCTGCCAAAAAGCCCCAGGAGGCTTTTGACGATGGTGAGGCCCAGGCCGGTGCCCCCGTATTCCCGGTTGATCTGTATGGACCCCTGTTCGAAGCTGTCAAAGATGGTAGCCTGCCGTTCCTTCTCGATACCGATGCCATTATCGCGTACCTCAAAGTAAATATTGGCATAGTCCCCATCCTGCTGGAGAAGTTTGGCGATGACCACGACTTCCCCTTCCCTGGTGAACTTAAGCGCATTTCCGACCAGGTTCATGAAAACCTGGGAGAGTTTGACCGGGTCGCTCATCAGGTGGGCGGGAATCTGCGGGTCATAATCCAGGATGATCTCGTTCTTGTGGTCTTTGGCAGACTGCTGCAGGCCGTTGATCACATCGGTGAGTACCTTTTTCAGGTTGCACTCCACTTCCAGGGGTTCCAGTTTCTCGGCGTCGATCTTATTGATCTGCAGGATGTCGTTGATGAAGTTCAGCAGGTAATCCCCGGAGAATTTAAGCGCTTTCAGGTGTTCCTGCTGGTTTTTACGCGGGTTTTCCTCCAGAAGCAGGTGCGTCAGGCCCGTCACCGCATACAGGGGCGTTCGAAGCTCGTGGCTCACGGTAGAAAGGAAGTTGGTCTTGGCCTCCATGGCCTGTACGGCCGCATCCCGTGCCAGCTGCAGCTCCCTGTTCTTGGTCTGCAGCAGGTCGTTGGTCTTGAGCTTGATCTGGTTATTCCGGTAGAGGGAAACCGCCAGCAGGGAAATAATGGTGAGAAAAGCGGAGGTAAGGATGGCGGTGATCTCAGACCGGCTGGCAGATTCGCTCAGCTCGGCGATTTCTTGTTTCTGTTTGTCTATTCTTCTGGTCAGAAATTCAAATTGTTGCTGGTCGGCATTTTCGCTTTCGAACGCTAATTTTTCAATATTATAGGTGGAGTCATTGATATGCATGAGTGCGCGTAGTCGCAAAACTGCCTTTTCGTATTGCCCGGTGCGCTGGTAGAGATCCGATAATAACTGATTCGATTTCTTTAATTCTCTGTAAAACTCATTGGAAGTGGCTAATTCTAGGGCACTTTCTCCATTAGTGATCGCAT
>CBDUBB010000133.1:0-6735 GCA_965365265.1 uncultured Flavobacteriaceae bacterium | reverse complement strand
CGTATTCTGGCGCTTTATGGCCCCGAGAAGGCCATTTCGCTCATGGAGGAGGTACCGGTAAAACGCTGGGTGGACAAGGGAGAATCCAAAGTCAGGCTAACCTATTTTTTTGGGCTTTGGAAAGACTTATGGGTGATCCGAAAGCGACATCGAAAGGCCATGGCACCCTGGTCGAAGAACCCCTAAAGTTCATCCAGCAATTTCCTGGTCGCCTTGTACACCTGTTGAAGTTCTTCCCTGCGAATCACATAGGGAGGCAGGAAGTAGATCGTTTTTCCCAGAGGCCGCAAAAAAACCCCCTGGTCAAGAAAAAACCGGTAGATCCGGTCTCTCAACTGCCCATATCTTTCCATTGGCAGGGCAAGGTCCAGGGCGAGTATCACCCCAATCCTCCGGGTAGCAGCTACTGCAGCATGGCCGGAAATCTCAGACTCAAATGACTCATGCCATTCCCCAATTTGTTTTATACCGTCCTGAATCCGGTCAGAGTGAAACAGGTCCAGAGCTGCCAATGCGGCAGCACAACTCAGGGGATTGGCCGTATAGGTATGACCGTGAAAGAACCCTTTTGCCAGATCATCGCTGTAAAAGGCATCAAAAACCTCCCGGGTACAACTGGTGGCCCCCATGGGAAGCAATCCTGCCGTTAAAGCTTTCGACATACAAAGGATGTCCGGCTGGATTGTGAGCTGCTCGCTGGCAAAGCACGTCCCAGTTTTGCCAAAGCCTGTCATAACCTCATCCGCTATCAAAAGGGCACCGGCTTCCCTCAGGGCCCCCAGGATGCGGTCCAGGCCTTCGGGATGATGCGTTTTCATAGCAGCAGCCCCCTGTACCAGGGGTTCATAGACAAAGGCCGCCAGGTCTCCTGTTCTTGACAGTTCTTTGATTTGCTCCAGAATATCCAGTGGCTCCGATTCCTCAGGAACAGGGATGCGGCGCACTTCCAGGCTGAAATCCTTAAAGGGTCCGTTGTAGACCGAGAGTCCTGAAACGGACATGGCCCCAAAGGTGTCCCCATGAAATCCTTCTTCAAATGCAAGTAATATCTTTCTGTTTTCTCCCCTGTTGAAATGGTACTGCAATGCCATCTTTACAGCCACCTCCACCGCGGTGGAACCATTGTCGGAAAAGAAGATTTTTTGCTGGTTGGAGGGCAGCACCCTAATTAGGGCCTCAGAGAGTTCAACTGCGGGTTCATGGGTCAGTCCGGCAAAGACCACCTGATCCAGGCGTTTCATCTGAGCCGCTACCCGTTCTGTAATATAGGGGTTGCAATGCCCATAGACGCAGGTATACCACGATGAGATCGCATCGATAAGGGGAGTGCCGTGTTCATCGTACAAATACACCCCACTTGCCCTGGAGATGCCGAGCATTTCCCCATGGGTCTTGTGCTGTGTCAAGGGATGCCAGAGATGCCTTCGATCCCGTTCTGCGAGATTTTTGAGGGCTCCTTCCGGATGGGGCACGTTTGATTTCATATCTTGCAAAGATCATAAAATCGACGCATTTATTTCCTTATGGGTTCTGATCTTAAATCCATTCTGGCGAGATTGCGGAATACCCCGTCCCGGAAATGGATTTTTCCTGTTTTGCTGCTGACAGCCTTTCTGCTTCGGTTTCCTTTCTTTTTCCGCGACTATATTGACCCCGATGAGAGCACGTTCATCCTTATGGGTCAGGCATGGGTAGACGGGTATCTGCCCTACACCAGACTCTGGGACATAAAACCGCCCCTTACCTTTCTCTTTTTTGCAGGCCTCATCCACGTATTTGGCAAAAGCTTCATCGCCATTCGACTGGCAGGGACCCTTTTGGTGGCCCTGGTCGGATGGACGACCTATAACCTGACTGCCAGGCTTAGCAATACCCGTACAGGATACGCTGCCGGGATCATCTGCGTAATGCTTTGCAGCCTTTTCGGGAGCATACAGGGAGTAATGTCGGAGCATTTATTGATGGGCGCTTTTATGGGAAGCCTCTGCCTGATCCTCCGGGAGGATTCCCTCCCCCGCCGTCTCATGGCCGGATTCCTGTTGGGCGCCGCCCTGATGATCAAAATAAGCATTGCCTATTCCATCTTACTGATCGGGTTATGGTTGATTTACGAAGCCTTTAGAGGTTACACGCCCGGCAGGGCCATGGGTCGTCTGCTGAGCCTTGGTTTACCCGCACTGGCCGTCATCCTTGCCACCCTGGCCCCATATGCGCTTTCCGGACAGACCGAAATTTGGTGGGACTCGGTTATTCGGGCCCCTCTGGGATATACGCAGGGATCGGGCAGGTCTCCGTTTTCGGCCTGGGGGGTTGGCCTAATGACCCTGGGGGTTCTCTTCTGGACCTTTCGCTACAGAAAACTGGACCTGAAACAAAGAGAAACCCTGATCCTTTTTTTAGCAATAGTCGGAGTATTGTGGACCTTCATACAGAGCGGGAGGATAAACACCCATTACCTGATACAATTATATCCACCCCTGGTCGTATTGCTGGCCGCGGCATTCGGGTCCGGACTTACACCTGGGATTTCACGTTACCGCTGGGTGCTCCCTGTTATTCTTTTGCTGCTGCCTGTTGAAAGTTACAGGGAATATGTGCACATCCTTAAATACCGGCAGGAACGAGGCACCTTCTACAACGGAGAGGGATTCAGCGTCCCGGCCTACCTCAGGGAATCGGAGTATGAAACGGAAAACATCCTGTTTGCCCGCTACCATATCGGGTACTGGGTCCTGGACCGGTATCCCCCAGTAAAGGCAGCTACCCACCCCAGCAACCTCTGCAAGGAAGAAATGTTTCCATATTACAATGCCCCAAGGCTCACTTCCATGCAGGAATTGCGCCACCTCATGGAGGAAGTTAAACCTAACCTTGTGGTTACGCGATTCCAGCGAAGGTTTTTCGATGAAGAAAAGATACGGGAGAATGCCTACATGGATTCCATCATGGCAGCCCGCTATCACTTATTGGATACGGTGGACCAGGCTGCCATCTATTTACGGGAAGAGCCATGACTGCAGGCCAGGACGAAGTGCCTCTGCCTGTTTTCTAACGGATGCCGCATCCAGGGTTGACAGCCAGGGCAAACGCCCCAGTACGGGCACCCCTGTTTTCCGGCCGATAATGTCTTCCGTGGTGGGATGCGGATCTCCGTTAAACAGCAGACAGGGGGTGATACCCTGCGCCTTTAGGGCCTCTACCGTGAGAAGGGTATGGTTGATGCTTCCAAGGTAATGCCGTGAGATAATGATCACCTTATAATCCGGAAGGATCAGATCCTGGATGGTATCGGATTCATTCAGGGGGACCAGCAGTCCCCCCGCTCCCTCGATAATGAGGTGGTTCCCCGTTCTTGGAGGCGTAATTCTGTCCAGGGTAATGCGGATCCCGTCAATTTCCGCCGCTGCGTGAGGGCTCATGGGGGTTTTCAGGGCGTATGCGTTGGGATGGATGATCGTTCGGGGATTGCTGACCAGGTCCCGGACCCTGTCACTGTCTGAATACTCCAGGTCACCCGCCTGTACGGGCTTCCAGTAATCTGCCTGAAGCGCTTCCACCAGGATGGCCGAGGCCATTGTTTTTCCAACCTCTGTTGAAATACCAGTCACAAAGATCCGTTCCATACCTTACCCTCTTCTGATCATTTCACAGTTCAGACAGCGGTATTTCATGGGTTCCAGAAAGGGAAATAATCGGTACCAGAAATTAGACCGGTCTGAATAGCGCTCAGAACGCACAGCCTTGCAGTTGGGGCATACAACAGGGTCTCCATTTTTATCCACGGCGTACCGCCGAACACTGTTGTAGATTTCCTCGGCCCGTTCCCGGTCCTGCTGATAGACCATTACCTTTACCCCCCCGATAGCCGAGGCGATAAAGGGGTCCGCCTGCAGGATATTGGCGTCCTTCAGGATAACAGGAATCCCCTCAGATTCCAGTTTGGCCTTTAGCAATTCGGCATCCGCCAGATAATCAAAGGCCCCCAGTATGTGATACCTGCTGTGCATCTTCCCTTAGTTTTGCTTAAGTAGCCTGGCCAAGATAGTTAAAACTTCCCTGATCTGAGGTTCCGTATTGAATGCGTGAAGGCTGAAGCGCAGGCACTCCCGCCCCCGGGTCACGGTTGGGGAAAGGATGGGCTTGACATCATATCCGGCCTTGCGGAGCCCTTCAGACAGGGATTTGACCCTTGCATTCCCCCCAATCTCGCAACACCGGACGGCGGCTTTGGCCGGAATCATATAACCCGAGAGTCCGAGATCCTCAACCAGCTGAGAAAAAACCTGAATATTCTTAAAGAGGGCCTCTCTTGCTGCCAGCCCTGTATTGCCCTGAATCCAATGGTAGGCCCTGAGAATGGCCATCAGGCTCTGGGGGGGCAGGGCGGTCGTATAGATAAGACTCCTGCTGAAGTTGATCAGGTATTCCCTGAGCTCATGACTGCACAAGACAGCGGCTCCGTGACAACCCATAGACTTCCCAAAGGTGACCAGGCGGGCAAAAACGAAATCCTGCCATTCCTTCCCGGCCACTTCTCCTCTTCCCCCCGGGCCCAGGACCCCGGCGGAATGCGCTTCATCCACGATCAGCCTGAAGCCCTGGAGCTTACAGTAGGCGACCATCGCCCCGAGATCCGGGCCGTCCCCTTCCATGGAAAATACAGATTCCGTGATTACGTACACCGTCCCATTCTGAAAGGATTCTGCTTTAAGTACCTGCCCAACCTTCTGTCTAAGGGATTCCAGGTCGTTATGAGCGAACTTGAAAGCCCTGGCATTTCCAAGCCTGATCCCGTCCCTGATACTCGCGTGGACATTCTGGTCACAAAAGATGTAATCCCCCCGCTGTAAAATGGCCGAAAGCAATCCCAGGTTGGCATCGTATCCGGAATTGAAAATCAGGGCAGCCTCAGCCCCGTGAAATTCCCGGACCACGGTCTCCGCTTTTGCATACAGGGGATGGTTCCCGCTGATTAGCCGGGAACCCGAACTACCGGCAGGCAGGTTTTCAACAGGCTGTTCTTCCCGCCTTGCCAGGCCCAGATAATCATTGGAGGAAAAGTCTATCAACTCCTCCCGGTCATATAGGCTGCGCAGGGATCCGTCCTCCCGGCGTTCCTGTAATTTCGCCTGCAGTTTTTTAGGCAGTCCTGACATGGGGTAAAGGTACGACATCCCCAATTTTCGTGTACCTTGTAAAGGTAAATCATGTCCAGTTCCATTATTTCTCATACACACTATCGACCGGCGAAAACCCTGTCTGATTTGAGGCAGGTCCTGGAACTGCAGAAAAACAACCTACGGGAGGCCCTTACTCCGGAGGAACGGATAAAGGAGGGGTTTGTCACCCTTCGATATACCCTGGAGCAACTGGCAGAGATGAAGTCATACTGTCCTCAGTTTATCGCTCTGGAAAAGGACCTTGTCATCGGTTATGCGCTCTGCCTTCACCCTGAATTAAAGAAACTGGTCCCTCAGCTCGAAGGATTGTTCCAGGCTCTGACTGATGTTGGCTTCCCCACGACGGATTACAGGGTTATGGGCCAGATCTGCATCCGGAAGGGGTATAAGGGAAAGGGGCATTTTTCAGCACTTTACACCCGCCTGATGGACAGTGTCAAGCCCCTTCCCCTGATAACGGAAATTTCAATAAAGAATGAGCGCTCCCTTCATGCCCATTACAAACTGGGATTTCGCAAAATGGTATCGAGGCTGGAGGCAGGCAACACCTGGGAAGTGGTGATCTGGGAATAAAAAAACCCCGCTCACAGCGGGGTTTCAAAGTTTTTAAAGAGGCGCTTAATCAGCCAGGACAATCACCTTGTTGTCCTTAAGCTCAATAGTGCCACTTCGGATCTTCAAAGCCGTTTTACCATCGGGCGCCTTGGAAAACCTGTCCTGGAATTCCTCCTCGATCTCAATATGACCTGCAATTTTCACCGTTCCTTCCTGAAGGATGGAGACTATGGGCGCGTGGTCTGTTAGCATCTGGAATTCCCCGTTGACCCCGGGTACTGTAACCGAAGTAACTTCCCCGGCGAACAATGTGGCTTCAGGTGATACGATTTCTAAATACATGCGCTTCGCTTATCTATTGAAAATCCAGTACTGCAAACTGCCGACTGAGGCTGCCTGCTTCCTTAGGCTTCTGCCAGCATTTTTTCACCGGCCTCGATCGCTTCTTCAATGGTTCCCTTGAGGTTGAAGGCGGATTCCGGAAGATGATCCAATTCTCCGTCCATGATCATATTGAAGCCCTTGATGGTATCCTTGATATCCACAAAGACCCCGGGAATTCCCGTAAATTGCTCGGCTACGTGAAAGGGCTGCGAGAGGAAACGCTGGACGCGGCGTGCACGTGCAACAGCGAGTTTGTCCTCTTCCGAAAGCTCCTCCATCCCAAGGATGGCAATAATATCCTGAAGCTCCTTGTAGCGCTGCAACAGCTCTTTAACACGCTGGGCACAGTCATAATGCTCATTCCCCAGAATATCGGCGGTTAGGATACGGGAAGTGGAATCCAGCGGGTCCACGGCAGGATAGATCCCCAGCTCGGCAATCTTCCTGGAAAGTACGGTAGTCGCATCCAGGTGGGCAAACGTGGTCGCAGGGGCGGGGGTTGGTGGGCACCGCAGTCAAGGCCGGCGGTGGTCAGGGTCCGCGGGCGGCGGGTCGCATGAAGCGGCGGCGTTGGGGTGGTGAGTCGGGGTCCAATCGGTAGTCCATGCCGTGGATG
>CBDUBB010000132.1:0-6774 GCA_965365265.1 uncultured Flavobacteriaceae bacterium | reverse complement strand
TCCTCATTCGTGGGCACGACCCAAACCTGCACCCTGGAATCTGCAGCCTGTATTTGCTGCACCCCCCTTCCGGGGTGCTCATTTTTAGAAGGGTCAAGGCGGATTCCCAAAAAATCCATCTCCTGGCATACGGCCTCCCTCAACGCAGCAGAATGCTCCCCGATCCCTGCGGTAAAAATCAAGGCATCCAACCCGTTCATAGCAGCCGCGTAGGCCCCGATATACTTCCGGATCCGATAGGCAGCCATCTCCATGGCGAGTACGCACTTCTCCTCCCCCCGCGCTGCCCCCTGCTGTATATCCCGAAAATCCGTATATCCGGTCAGTCCAAGCAACCCGCTCTCTTTGGTGAGGAGTTTGTCAACTTCCCCCAGGGAATATCCCAGGGTTTCAACCAGATAAAAGATAATGCCGTGATCGATATCACCGCTGCGGGAACCCATGATAAGTCCGTTGGAGGGGGTAAACCCAAGACTGTGATCTATGCTCTTCCCGTCCCGAATGGCGGTGGCACTGCAGCCATTGCCGAGATGCAGGCTCACGATGCAGGCACCTTTACCCATCCTGGGCGCAATCTGCTCGTACACGTATTTGTGGCTCGTTCCGTGAAACCCGTAAACCTGTACCCCATGCTCACTGAATAATGCATCGGGAATCGCGTATTTCCGTGCCCGCATCGGGATGGTCTGGTGGAAGGCCGTATCGAAAACCGCCACCTGCAGGGCCCCCGGAAACAGGGATTCGGAAAGGAGGATCCCTTCCAGATTAGGAGGGTTGTGAAGGGGGGCAAGACGGGAAAGGTCCCGGATCTGCTTTTTTACCTCATCATTTATTTCAGTTGTACTCGAGTAGCGGTCCCCCCCATGGACCACCCGATGGCCCACGGCTGCCAAATTCCCCTCAGGCCGGATGACACCTATCCCGGGGTCCCTGAGCAGGGTCGCAATCCGTTGCAGGGCACCCTCGTGATCCACCTGTCCAAGGTCCTCCTCAATGGATTCCTGCCCGGTCCGAAACTTCAACCGGGCCTGGTCAGAACCGATCCGTTCTGCCATTCCCTCACAACGCACGGTTTCCGAGGGCATCTCGATCAGCTGGAACTTCAGGGAAGAACTTCCGGAATTCAAAACAAGGATCTGGGCTTCCATCTTTGCGCGCAACATTTTTATGGTTTTACCAGGATTTATTCCTCCTGGGCCTGTATGGCGGTAATTACGACCGTGTTGAAGATGTCGTCTTCAGTACATCCGCGGCTGAGATCGTTTACGGGTTTGTTCAGACCCTGCAATACCGGGCCTATGGCCAGGGCTCCCGTTTCCCGCTGCACCGCCTTGTAGGTATTGTTCCCCGTATTCAGGTCCGGGAACACGAAAACGGTGGCGCGTCCTGCCACCTCGGATTCCGGAAGCTTGCTCCTACCTACCTTGAGGTCTACCGCTGCATCGTACTGTATGGGCCCTTCTACCTTGAGGTCCGGGCGTTTTTCGCGGACGATCCGGGTCGCTTCCCGTACCCGGTCCACATCGGCTCCCTGCCCGGAAGTCCCCGAGGAATAGGAGAGCATGGCAATGCGGGCATCTAGACCGAAATTCAGGGTGGTATCGGCCGAAGAGATGGCAATTTCAGCTAATTCTTCCGCCGTCGGGTTGGGGTTGATGGCACAATCCCCAAAAACCACCACACGGTCCGGCAGGAGCATGAAGAACACCGAGGAAACCAGGGAAACTCCCGGCTTCGTCTTGACGAATTGCAGGGCAGGCCTTATGGTGTGCTGGGTGGTGTGGGCCGCTCCGGATACCATCCCGTCTGCATGTCCCTTGTAAACCATCATGGTGCCGTAATAGGATACATCTTCCATGAGGTCCCTGGCCGTGGCCAGGTTCATGTTTTTGTGTTTCCGCAATTCGTACAGGGTATGCGCATAGTCCTCAAGTTGGGAAGAACTCCTGGGATCGATCACCTGTACCTTTTCAAAATCCAGGTCCAGCCCCATAAGCTGCACTTTTTGGCGGATCACCTCCGGGTCTCCCAAAAGGGTGATGTCCGCCGCCTGGGTGTGTATCAGGTCCCTGCTGGCCCGAAGGATGCGTTCATCCGTGCCTTCCGGCAGTACGACCCGTTTTCGGTTAGTCTGTGCCTTTTTGAGGAGGTTAAACTGAAACATCCTGGGGGTTATCCCCTCCGCCTCAAAGGTCACCAGACGTTCAGCCAGTTCATCCTCCGGAACGTACCGGGAGAATTCCTTAATGGAAAGGCTGATCTTCTTCCGGTTCTCGGGGTAGATCCTGGGGCGGACGGCCCCTATCTGATTGGTCACGGTATACGTACCGCCCTGGACCGAGATGATCGGGACGATCTCGGACAGCCCCTCGATAAGCCGGATAATAGTCTCCTCCGGGATCAGTCCGCCGGTAAGCACAATGCCCGAAACCGACGGATAGTTGTTGGAAATATTCGCCTGCAGGGCCCCCAGGATAATGTCTGCACGGTCCCCCGGGGTGATGACCAGGGCATCCTGCCCCATATAATTCAAATAGTTCCGCAGCTGCATGGCCCCTACCCCAAAATGCCCCGCCTGGTTATCCAGATGGGCTTCCCCAAAGAGGACCTTTCCGTGAACGGCTTCCACGATTTCCCGAATGCTCGGATTTCCCAACGCGCGGTTCAGGGGGATGGCCGCCAGGAGTACATTCCCGGGAAGCTCCTGCTTCATGCGTTCCAGGACTATCTCCAGGTTCTCGGGCTGCACCTTGTTGGCAACGGTCATCAATACCTGAACCCCCCGGTCCGCAAAAGAGTCACAGGCCAGGGCCAGGGAATTCACAAATTCGTCCAGGGTCTTGCCTACCCCGCTCGAAATGATGATGGTCGGGATACCCAGGTTCTTGGCTATTAGCACATTGAAATCCCATTCGATAATGGTTCCCTCGCCTTCGAAATCCGTTCCCTCCACCAGAACGAAATCAAAACGGCTCTCTATAGCCTTGTATTTGCTGATGATCTTGTCCAGCACTTCGTCTTCCTGGTTCCGGCTGTTTTTCAGGACCACCTCGCTCCGGGTACAGGCAAAGGTCTCCTCATATTCCATGGGGATCTTGAAATAAGACAGCACCGTTTCGATATGGTTGTCCATCTGGCCTTCAGGATAGTCGTTGATGATCGGCCTGAAATACCCTACACGGGCCATTTTCCCGAGTAAAAGATGCATCAGCCCCAAAGCGATGATGGACTTTCCGCTATTGGCCTCAATGGTGGATATATAAATGGCTTTGTTCATTCGTACACCTGTTGGAGTTCCCATGCAAAAGTAGGAGTTTCCAAAGACAAAGGGGGCACCGGCAGCTTTAAATACAGGTCGACAAATTTGGGGAAAACCGTAATTACCATGGGGCTGACTGACACAAATCATTTCAATTCCAGGAGAGCCGTGGTACATTTGATCATTAAATCAATAGATCTTTAAAAACCCACTGCGATGAAATCTATACTTTACGCAACCGACTATTCCATGGCCTCTGTAAGTGCCCTTAGATATGCCAATTCCATGAGCCAAATGCTAAATATGAGGCTGGTGCTCACCCATGTTTACGACCTGCCATCCGTGCTTGGGACCCAGCTCCAGGCGCCGTTTCCGGACCTGAGGAAAGACACTACGGACCACGAACAAAAGAAGCTCTCCGAGTTCTACGAGGAATACATTGGTGAACATACTGCCCGTCCATTGGAAGTAGTGTTTGAGCCCGTGGAAAACATGTCGGTACTGTCAGGTATCATTTCCAAATCTACGGACTGGCATGCCAGTATGATCGTGGTGGGAATGAAAGGAGAAAGTGCCATCAAAGACCTGGTTATGGGCAGTACGGCCAAAAAACTGATAGATAAGGCCCCGTGTCCGGTCCTCACTGTGCCGGCCGACCATCGGTTTGAACAACTGACCGACCTGGTCTACGCCACTGATTTTGAGGTGGAGGACCTAAAGGCCCTTGAAAAACTGGTCGTGCTCGCCAAAGCGTGGAATGCGCATATCCGGGTGGTGCATGTGACCATGGACAAAGAGTATGCAGGCGCCTCTCAGATGGAATGGTTCAAGGAAATGGTTTCCCAAAAGATGGACTATGACCGGATCCATTTTGAAGTGGTCAAATCCGACAACATCATCCATTCCCTCCGTGATTATTCCGTTAACCAGCACGCGGGCATGATCGCCATGCTGGAACGCATCCAGAAGGGCGCCACCAAAAAACTCTTCCACAGGGACCTGGTCAAGCAAATGGCCTCCAACAGCCGGTTGCCCCTGTTGAGTTTCAACGAACGTAATCTTCAAACGCTGTTTTTCTGATCGGATTTTAAAGGAACTGAGGCAGTATTAAAAGTGGTAATTTGGAATCAAAAGCGATTCGTTTTACCACTTTTTCTCGTGTCAGATTTTCCAGGAAACTGTGCTTGTGGCGCATAAGGACAATCATGTCTGCCCTTATTGCGTCGCCGAAATCGGAAATAGCCTCTGAGAGATTGTCTTCCAGGGGGATTTCTTCAAAACGCACCTTTACGCCCTTTAGTCGGGTCTCCAGCAATTTCTTGTTGGATTCCTGCCCGGGTTTTAATTTAAACTCCCGGGCGGCATAGGCCACGTGCAGGGTGGACTTCCAGACCTTCAGAAGATCCAAAAGGACCTGAAGTTCATAGGGCTCGTAATAATGGGTGTAATCCGTGGGGAAAATCACCTGGTCGAGCCGTTGAAAATCATAGGTTCCCGGCACGACCAGGACAGGCTTGTTTTTGACGGTTTTCAGCATCCGCACCGTATTGCTGCCAAGGAACACCCGGTCAGCCCCGGTGGCACCCTGAGTCCCCATGACTATAAGGTCCACAGGTTTTTTCTTTATGCGCTCCCGCACTTCCCCGATCAGGTCTCCAGGTCTGAGGAGGGTTTTGAACTCATGCCTCGGATTCTTGTGATGCTCCCTTAAGTACTCCAGCATTTCGTCCATTTTCTTTCTGGATTCTTCTTCCATTGACTGGTAGATGGATCCCAGCCGTTTCTCGCCATGGTCCCCAAGGACATTGGTCAGTTCGGGTTCATAGGTATTGATCAGCAGGAACTTACACTGGAGGTCATAAAAAAGTTTCAGGGCCGTAAAAATGGCATTCCAGGCATTTTTAGAGAAATCCGTTGGGAGCAATACAGTTTTCATATCGGTCGTCATTCTTAAATTTCAGAGGTGTCGGGCACCACTACAAAGGGTATTTGTACGTGAAAGCCAATCTGATCTATATTCGGACGCACAAGCAATCGCTCAAAAAAGGAGTGTTTGCGGTTCATCATCACCAGCAGGTCCACCGGGTGTTCTTCCACATACCTCAAAACGGCATCGGGCATGAGCTGTCCATCCAATTCCACGGTTTCGTAATCGAGTTCTTCGAGGTGCCTTTCCAGGTGGGCCTTGTGGTCCTTCTGAATGGCTGTGAGTCCTCCTTCCTCATTCACGTGCAGCAGGGTGAACCTGGCCTGGTGGATCCGGGCCATCTGAAGGATTGGCTGGAGATCCTCCGGTTTGTAACGGGCGAGGTAATCACTCGGGAACAGGATATTGCGCACCGGGTGGTATTTAACACGCTCCGGGATGGCCATCACCGGTGCTTTCGCTTTGCGAATGACAAAGACCGTGTTGGAGCCGAGGAACACCTCTTTGGCGCCACTGGCCCCCTGTGTACCCATTACCACCAGATCCACACCCTTGTCAGCGATCAACTCTTCGATCTCGTCCGTGAGGGTATTAAAGGAGGAGACCACCTCATAGCTGTGGTTGGGGTTGGAGAAGGTCTTCCTGACATCTTCCACCGTCTTCTCGAGCCCCATCAGGGAAATGTCTACGCCGACATCCGGAATGGCACTGAAACTGGGCCCTCCCAGTACATAGTCCATTCGGTAGAACGCCGGGGAATAGGTATGGAGGAAATAAAAGGTACAGGTCTCGTCCTTGAAAAAATTCATGGCATAGGAAATCGCATGCCAGGCATTCTCGGAAAAATCGGTGGGAATAAGGATCGTTTTCATCGCAGCGGTTATTTCAATTAAAGGTAGGCCCGCCTCCCGAGATCTTCTATGACTTCCGTCAGTTCCAGACGGCCCTGAAATCCGGCCTTCAATCCTTTAAATATTTTTACCTTTAAGCTGAATCATCAACCGCCTTATGTCCCGGTCCATCGCGAACTTTATAGACCATACCCTGCTCAGCCCCACAGCCACGGATTCTGACATACAACGCCTCTGCCGGGAAGCCCGGGATTACGGCTTTAAAGCCGTCTGCGTGGCAGGGTCCCGACTGGAACTCGCCGGGGAATTTCTGTCAGGGAGTGGTGTCCTGCTGGCAGCAGTGGTCGGATTTCCGCATGGGAATGCCTCCACGGAAGCCAAAGCCTGTGAAGTAGCGGCTTATGTGACATCGGGCGCAGATGAACTCGATGTCGTCCTCAACACGGGATGGGTCAGGTCCGGACAGCTCGACCGGGTAGACAGGGAGCTGAAGCAACTTCGGGAATCTGCTTCGGACAGGACCCTCAAACTGATCCTGGAAACCTGTTACCTGGAGGATGACGAAAAACGGAAAATCTGTAGGATGGCCCTGGAGGCTGGCTGGGATTTTGTCAAGACCTCAACAGGATTCGGAACTGCAGGGGCCACCCTGGCCGATGTCAGGCTGATGAAAGACACCGTGGGTGATGTTATGGGAATCAAGGCTTCAGGGGGGATCCGTGATTTCGAAACGGCCC
>CBDUBB010000131.1:0-6874 GCA_965365265.1 uncultured Flavobacteriaceae bacterium | reverse complement strand
TTATAGTATTGCTATTTATAACGGTCTTTTTGATGAGCATTCGCCGTTTAGTCCTGAGAGCGAGGTAACTCGAGCTGAGGGGGCTAAATTGGTTGTGAGCTCTTTTAATTTTCCTGTTACTGATCAAGGAAGATTTGTAGATGATGAAGTTGATGCTTGGTATTTTGGCTATTTGAATAGTTTAGATTGTTCAATAGACTTAGGGGACACTGTTTTGGTTACAGAATCAGGGATTTTGCCTACCTGACGGATGTCAAGACCGTCGAACCCGGAGAGATGGAACACCTGGAGGGACTACAGGTTTTGGTGGTAAATGCGCTGCGGAAAGATCCGCATCATTCCCACTTTAACCTGGAGGAAGCCCTGGAATTTATCGAAAAGGTAGGCCCGAAGCAGGCCTATCTTACCCACATCAGCCACACGATGGGGTTCCATGAAGAAGTGGATAAGGAGCTCCCGGACCATGTACATATGGCCTATGACAACCTCACCCTAACCCTATAAATGATGCGACAGCGAATTTTTCTCTACCTTTTTGTCTTTTCGGCCCTGGTGGCCCTTTACCTGGCTGTTTCCGGTTCCCGGAACCTGCGGGAACGGGACGGGAAGATCCGGTCCCTGGAGGCTTCTGTAAGTACCCTGGAGGACTCCCTCCAGCAGGCAAGGCTGGAGGTGCTGGACATGAGGTACTTCAGCCTGGAAAACAATGACGATGCCCTGGCCTATTACGACCACCTCGACCTGGAGAACCCTTCCCGTTATATCGCTGACAAATTGCTCGAAACAAATGAGAAGGAGGGGAATAATCCGCTGGTCCCCTATGAAGGCATGGAAGGGGTGTTTAAGATCAACAAGATAAAATTACTCAACCATCGCTGGATAGTAGCGGATTTCTCGGACGGCAGGTTCTGGGGGGAACTCCTCCTGGTATATGAGCTGAAGGATGACCTGAGTGTGGATTTTACCCTGCTGGACCACCTTCTGTATACCCGAAGCCAGTAACTAGTATTTTCCCTTCATCCAGGACTTGAAATTCGCCAGGTTTTGAGGCGACACCCCGTGGCCCACCGGAAACTCCTCATATTGGAGGTCAATTCCCAGGGATTTGATGAACTCGGCTGACTGCTGGGCCCAGGCCACCGGGATGACCATGTCCGTCTGTCCGTGGGAGGCGTATACCTTCAGGCCGCTCAGGTCCCTGCTGCGGTACTCCGGGGCGAGCATTTCCGGATCGACGTACCCGCTGAGCGCAATGACACTTTTGACTCGTTCAGGGTAGGAGAGGGCCAGCGCATAACTCAAAATACTCCCCTGACTGAAACCGAGCAGTGAGATCCGGCTTGCGTCCAGGTGGTATTTAGCAATAGCCGTTTCAATGGTTTCCAAAAGAAGTTCCCTTGATTTTATGGCCTGTCCCACATCGTTCCATTTTCCCCTGGGAGCTTCGAAATTTATGGAATACCATGCATGCCCATAGGGAGGCAGCTGGTAGGGTGCCCTTAGGGAGATGACAAAAAGGTCATCGGGCAGTTCCGGGGCGAAGGAAAAGAGATCTTCTTCATTGCTGCCGAATCCATGCAGCATGAACAGGGCAGGCGGCCGGGGTTCCCCGTCCGCGTTGGGCCGAAGCAGATGGTGTAGTGGCAGGTTTTCCGGCAGCATGGTTCCCATTATTACTTGATAAATAAAAACCAATGTTGAAAATAAGAGCCAACCAGCGGGACTAGTTTTTTCCGGCCCTGTATGGCTCCCACGAACCCATAGAGCCATAGAACAAAATAGGCGATGTACAGGGCAACCCAGGCATAGGGATTGAACCACTGGCTTAGGAACAGGGCAAATCCCAGGAATCCGAGGTGAAGACCGAAGGCCTGCCGCGTGTGGAACCTGCTGAACTCATACCGGGGCTCCAGGTTCATGGTAATGGAGATCAGGGCGCCAATCATCGTCAGATATGCCACGATGGCGATCGTCCTGTCCTGTGAAGACGGGGTTGCCATTTAAAAACTGATTTTATCTCCGACCACGACCCCATACGCCCTTCCCTTTAAGGGGACCCCAAGGAACATGGAGTTCCTGGAATGGCTCTTCAGGTCTTTTTCGTCGAGGACGTATTCCACATCCGGGTCGAAGAGGGTGAGTATGGCCCTGTGCCCTTCCTTCAGGACGGCTTCGGGCTGCCCGAACCTCCGGCGTCCTCTCGAAAGGATTTCGGCGCTGATCTCCGGGCCGTAGATTTGGTTCAGGATGCCAAAGGCCTCTTCCAGTCCTGTGGCCCCGAAGGCCGCATGATCGAATTCTCTTCGTTTATGTTCCACATCCAGTGGTCAGTGGTCCGTGGTTACAAAATCGATGACACCTTCCCTGAGTGCCTTTTGCAGCGCTTTGCGGTTTTTTTCGTCTCTCAGGGGGGGCATTACCTTGAAATGGCTGTCGAACTCTTCGACGGTTGCATCCGTAAACCAAAGATGGTGGATGGCTACACTGCAGCTTATGTCCAGCCCTTTCTTCCTGGCCGCTGCGATCAATTTTACCGAAGCAGCCGTGGAGATCGTGGGTATATGCAGCCGCCCCCCGGTATATTCCAAAAGGGAAATATCCCTGGCTACCCGGAGCTCTTCGGCCAGAGCCGGGATGCCTTTTAGCCCCAGACGGACGGACATTGCCCCTTCGTTCATTTGCCCGTGGGCCGCAAGTTCGGCCTCCATGGGAAAGGAATGCACCAGTCCTCCGAAATTCTGGGCGTACAGCAGGGCCAGCTTCAGGAGGTTTGGATTTTGAAGCGGGGTTTTGTAATCACTGAACCCGACGGCCCCAACACTGTGCATATCGTACATTTCCGAAAGATCCTCCCCATTTGCCCCAACGCTGACGGTCCCCAGTGGAAACAGTTCCGTGCAATGGTCTTTTGCGGCCTCCCTGAGGAAAACGATGTCACCGCTGGAATCAGGGGTGGGATTCGTATTTGTGTTTAGGACAATCCCAGTAAAACCACTCTTTGCAGCTACTTCCAGTCCATTGGAAATGGTTTCTCTTTCCTCGTAACCAGGTTCGCCGAAACTAACGCCGGTATCAAACCATCCCGGGGCCACATGCAGGTTTTGCGCTTCGATTACCCGTGTTTTCCGACCTGGAGACAACCCGATTCCAATGCTGTTGATTTCCCCTTTATCAATGAGGATGTCTCTTTTTTTTAAATGAAGTGCCGGTTGACTTTTGTCGATGATGGTGGCGGATTTTATCAGTAGGGTCATCGCATCGTTTTTTGTAGGATCATTTCTGCCAGCACAAAAAGTAGTGCTAAAATAACAAACCATTTCCAAAGGGGCGTGCTCCTGTTGCGGTTTTGATACTCCGATACCAGGGTATCCATATCCGGGCGTATCTCGAAGGATTCGGGCAGTGCCAGATCCCGCCGGGGGGAAATCTGTTCGGTTCGGGGATAATTGAAACTCACACGCTGAAGGGTATCTCCCCGGTTCTCGATCAGGTAATTCCCGGCGAGATCTGGCTGCAGGCCAAAAAACAGGCGGGTCTTCCTGGCGAAGGACTGCTGCCGGGGGATGATGGTGGCGGAGCTCCCCCTTAGCTGGAGGATTTCGTCTTCCTGAAGTGAAATATCGAGGTCAAGCCTGGCTTCCTGGCCGATTTGATAGTAAAGGTCAGCCCTTGGCAGGCTCTGTTTTCCTATTGAATACAGGCTTGGAACGATCAGGGGAGATTGCCTGAAATTACTGAAATCCCCGCTTAAAGGGGAGGAAAAGACGTACAGGCCGTTCTGCCCTGAGAGAAAGGCCTGTCCATTCTGAAATCCGATCATCCGGAGAAGACCGCCCTCCAGCGGGTAATAAGATCCGCTGCTGGGATAGTCAAAATTTTCGATTTGTTTTTCGAACACATTCCGGAACAGGGGGTGGTCAAAATTGATTTCTGTAATGAGGATCTCCCCATCGACCCTGGATCCGAAGCCGACCCCCAGGTTATTGAAAAAGCGATTATAAGTGTCGGTGTTTGCTTCATGGGCCGGGATTACCACAAGGGAACCCCCCTGCTCGAGATACTCCCGGAGCGGTCGGGAGAGGCTCTGTGGTATTTCCTCCAGTTCGTTCAAAAGGACGAGGTGCTGCTGTTCCAGAATGCTGTAATCAAGTTCCCTGAGAGAGGTTTGCAGGAGGCTGAATTCCTCAGGGGTGAAAATTCGATCGAGGAAAGGGGTAGGACTGGGTCCAATCGCCAGGACCCTTAGGAGGGGAGGTCTATTTTGAGTGATGAACAGGGTGTTGTCATAGGACAGGCCGTTATCGGTCACCTGCAGGGTACCACTAAGGGGTTCGGAAGCAGGGAGCGTAAAAAGGGCCCTGACACTATTTTCACCCAGAGGCTCGCCTGCCGTTTTGGCGATCAACCGATCTCCCTGGTAAAGGGATACCGGGCTGTTCTGGACTTCTCCGTGCAGGGTGAGCAAAACGTTCAGTTCCGTTTTTTCCGGGTTTTCAAGCACCAGGTACGCACTGTCGATGGAAATATTCCCCGGGGATTCAGGGCGGTAGGGTACGGCCATTACTCGCGCCATGTTCCAATCGCTCCAGGGGGTTGAATCCCATTGCTGAAAATCCGAAAGTATCCATAGCTGCCGGTCCGTCGAGTCCGATTCCGTAAACCGGGCTTCTGCGCGCAATATGATTTGCTCCCCGCTTGGGGTCCCCGGACTGAAATCCAGGTCCAGCAACCGCTCCTGCAGGTCGGCCACCTTCACCTCCGGGTAAATCTCCGATTGTGTCATCAGGGTAAAGGGAAGCTCAGGCGGGAAGGACTGTAGCAGATCCTGTACGGCCTGCTGCAACAAAGTCGTGCTTTCACCCTTTGCCTGCATACTAAATGAATTATCCAGATAAACAAGTATATCTTTCTTTAAATCAACTTCCTGAGAAGGTTTAAAAGGTTTGCAAAAAGCAATGACCAAAGCGGTCAGTAATCCGAGCCTGGTCAGTAACAACAGCCACTTTTTCAACTGGCTGCTCTTGTTGGATTCAGCCAGGATCCGCTTCAGAAGGGTCACATTGGTGAAGGGGGTCTTTTGAAACCGTCGGAGTTTTAACAGGTGTACCAGGATGGGCAGGACCAGCAGGAGAAGTCCCCAAAGAAATTCCGGATGCTGTAGTTGCATAGGCACCATTAATTGATCAAATATAGCCAATTCGGATGCGAACAGCTGCCAAGGGGTCCTTAAATCCAGTCTTAAAGATCCTCCAGAACCCGAGTTCCTTTCAGTCTAGCAGAAAAAGAAATAGTCCTCCATCGGCACAGCCCCCCGTTCATGTAGGAAGTCCCTGATTTCAAGCTGCGCCACCTGGTTGGCCACGCTAATAATACTTTGGGCCTTTGGCAGGGAATTCAGGACGGAATAGTGCTCCATCCGAACCCCATAGATCTTTTTTCCGATTTTTTTTGGATTGTCGCAGAGCCAACGGAAAGGGTGTCCTTTCCCCTTCAAATATTTGGCGATCGTTTTCCCTTTGGAGCCCGCTCCCCAAATCACTAGGGGCCTGGAGGGGTTCCGGTCCAGTTTCAGGAAGTAATGCAGCTTGATGTCAAGGAAATAGTTCTGGGCATAATGCTCTGAAGTCCGGGAGGTCCTGTGGTCATAATCCCTCCAGTGGTGCAGTATTTGGGAGGACGGGAGGCACTTCATACCGGCCTCATAAAAGCGAAAACAGAGGTCGTAGTCCTCTGGGTAGCGGTTGGGGCGGAAGCTGCCACAGCGCTCCAGGTCTTCCCGGTATACCATCCAGCAGGGGGAGGGGATGACACATTCCTTATAGATTTCGGTAAAATTGCTGCCAACCCGGGTCAAATCGTTCAGCCAGCGCTCGTACCGGGCATACCCGTCTGAAATCCCCCCGTGTGAAAAGTACCGGACCAACCCCAGAGCTATGTGTCCCCGTCCCTTCTGGAGGAGTTGGCTGGTCATTGCCTGAAGGCGTCCCGGCGCCATCCGATCGTCCGAATCCATCCGGCTGATCAGCAGGCCCCTGCTTTCTTCCAGGGCCGTTCTCAGGGCTGGGATGATCCCGGTTCCCCGGTTGGGGACTACCCGGATTCGCGGGTCCCTCTCAGCCCACCCCTGCAGGATGGATCTGCTCTGGTCCGTGGAGTGGTCGTCCACAGCGATGAGTTCCCAGGCATCATAGTCCTGCCCGGAAATGGAATCCAGGCATTCCGGGAGAAAAAGGGCTGTATCCTTAAAGGGCATCAGCAGGCTCAGGAGTGGTTTCATAGGGTATTCGGGTCAGCGGACCTTCCCAAGGGCCTTTCGGATCGCTTCGTCGGCAAGGGGGGCCATTAGCTCGTACCCTTGGCGTGTCGGATGCACCCCGTCTGCTGCAAGGGCTTTGTCAAGGCCGTTCTTACCGTTTTTCAGGGCTGAGAAGTAATCCAGGTACACCAGTCCCCGCTCCTTTGAAAAGGCCCTTATCATCGCATTGAGGCGGGGGATTTTCTCATCGGGCCTCAGCCCCGGACGCCAGGGATAATCCTGTGCTGGGAGCACCGAGCACATCACAGGTTCAATACCGTTTGCCAGGGCCAGTTCGGCCATGGATTTCAGGTTGTCCAGGATCTGATCCAGGGTCATGGGCCCGGTGTTTCCGGCAATATCGTTCGTACCGGCAAGGATCAGAACCACTCTGGGTTTCAGATCGATGACATCCTGGCGGAACCGCAGCAACATCTGCGGGGTGGTCTGCCCGCCTATACCCCGGTTCACATAGGGTTTCCCCTCGAAATATTCTGGAACGGTGTGCAACCAGCCAATGGTAATGGAATTGCCCATGAAAACAACGCGCTGCTCCCCTGGAAGCGGATCGGGGAGTGC
>CBDUBB010000130.1:0-6905 GCA_965365265.1 uncultured Flavobacteriaceae bacterium | reverse complement strand
CCAGGGGCCTTTTTAGGGGTGGGAAATCCGAAGCTCCCAGCAGTTTGGCCTCCACAGCATAGGAAGCCTGGAATATTTCCCGTATGCCTTCAGCGACCGTGATCCTCTGGTGTTCCAGTTTTTGTATCATGTGCTTTGTCTCCTTTTCTGGGTGAAAGTTTGAAAATAAGCCATCCAAAACCGATAAGTAGGTGTAGGAGTATCAGGCCCAGGATAATTTTGGTGGTAAGGTTCATGGGTAATGCTTCGGAAGCCTGCTTTTATGATCAGGTATTTCCCCCAAAAATAGGAGGTTTGAGAAAAAGTTCACTTAAAGCGTCCGATTCTCTCCTGAGAATTTGGATGTTGTTGAAATAAATAGTATTATTATGATATCAAATAAGTAGTATTATGAAGCAAGAAAAAGAAGTACGAGTAGGCAATGGGTATGCCATGTTATTGGTAGTGATCCTTTTTATAGCGGTAACCGTGTCCGGAATTATCCTGTTTCGGAATCCCTGGTTCCTTCTGATGGTCCCGGTAATCCTGTTGATGATGCGGGGGTTTTTTATCGTCAATCCGAACAGTTCCAAAGTATTGGTCCTCTTCGGGGCTTATAAGGGAACCGTCAAGGATAACGGGTTTTTCTGGGCAAATCCCTTCTACACCCGTGAGAAGATATCCCTGCGTGCCCGGAATTTTGACAGTGAACGGGTAAAGGTGAATGACAAAATCGGGAACCCGATCCTGATCAACGTGATCCTGGTATGGCAGGTCAAGGATACGTATAAATCTGCCTTTGAGGTAGATAACTATGTGGAGTTCGTCAGGGTACAGACGGATGCGGCCGTTCGAAAACTGGCCGGATCCTACCCCTATGACAATTTCGATGATGAGCAGGCCGAGCTGACCCTCCGGTCCGGGATGGACGAGGTGAATGAGGCGCTGGAGGTCGAAATCACAGAACGCTTGGCCATCGCGGGGATCAATGTCATTGAGGCGCGGATTGGCTATCTGGCCTATGCCCCGGAAATAGCCAACGCCATGCTCAAACGGCAGCAGGCGGTGGCCATTGTCGCTGCCCGCAAGAAGATCGTGGAAGGAGCCGTTGGCATGGTGGAGGATGCCCTGAACCAGCTCTCCAGGGATGGGATCATCGATTTTGACGAGGATAAGAAGGCCTCCATGGTGAGTAACCTCATGGTAGTTCTTTGCGGGGACAAGGAAGCCGTACCCGTGGTGAATGCCGGTACGTTAAATTCCTGATTTTGAGTAAACGAAAGGCCTTTGTCTTACGGATTGATCCTGAACTTTTCAAACAGGTGGAAAAGTGGGCTGATGATGAATTTCGCAGCGTAAACGGCCAACTTGAATGGATTGTGCACAAGAGCCTAAAAGAGGCCAAAAGGCTGCCGCGTAAAGGGAAGGATGAGAAATCATGATTCCCTGTTTTTTGGGAGAAACCTATTTAAAGTATCACTTTAATGGGTCGATCACAATGCCCATGTTCACAGTGATAAGTTGCTCAGTAATACTTTTCAGATAATTCCCGAAGGGAACTTTCTGGCAAGCTATTGGTCAGGGTTATTCAAGTGGAATTCATGCTGGCGTTATCCAAGAGCCCAATAGACCGCCTCTTCTGCATGTATACGGGTGGTATCGTATACCGGGATATCCACATCTTTTTGCGATATCAACAGGGGTATTTCCGTACATCCCAGGACAATCCCTTCCGCTCCATGCTTTTGCAGGTTTCGGATAATCTCTTTGTAGATCTCCCGGGATTCCTCCCGGATGATTCCCCTGACCAATTCCTGGTAAATGATTTGATGCACGGTTTCCCTGTCCCCATTTTCCGGAACCAGTGCATGCACCCCGTGGTTCTCCAGGAGATTTCTTTTGTAGAAATCCTTTTCCATGGTGAACCTGGTGCCCAGAAGGCCAACGGTTTTCAGACCTTGTGCCGCAATCCGTTTCCCGGTCGCATCGGCAATGTGCAGGAAGGGAAGGGGTACCGACTGCTGTATCGCCTCCGAACACAGGTGCATGGTGTTGGTGCAAAGCACGATCAGGTCTGCCCCGCCCCGGTGCAGGCGGCGGGCGGCATCTGCCATGAGCTTATCCAGGGCCTCCCAGTTTCCGGCGTGCTGCAATTTTTCGATTTCTGCGAAGTCGACGGAATACATCAGGCAGCGGCAGGAGGCAAACCCGCCCCGGATTTCTTTTACCTTTTCGTTCGCAATCCGGTAGTACTCCTGGGAAGACTCCCAGCTCATCCCGCCTATAAATCCGATGGTTTTCATGAAAGCCAATTTATTCGGTTCGCGCCTTCCCGGCCTCATCGTATGCAAATTTCAGGTTGACCGCAAAAAATCTGTCAAACCACCAGGTAGCATAGGCCTCCGGGATGGGGGTGTTAATAATACCGGACTCCCCTTTTTCCCCCGTGTGGATCTCCATGGCCAGCAATTGAAGGGTAGTGAGGTAGTCCTTCATGGAGCCCATAAGGGCCCCGGTACCGGGTTTCCCGTGTCCTGGTACAACCTGGCTGACCTGCAGGGAATCCATATAGTCCAGCCAGGCAATCCATCCGGGCAGGGAACCATGAGCCACGTAGGGGTGACATCGGTTGAACACCAGGTCCCCGGTGAAGAGGATCCCGTCATCGGGCAGGTACAGCACCAGATCACTTTCCGTATGCCCGGGTCCCCGGGAAAGAAGTCTGACGCGCCGCTTCGGGCCGTCGAAGGCCTTACTGCTGTCGACCATCAGGTCAGGCAGGCGCGTTCGGACCTTTTGGTGGCTTTCGGATAGGGTTTCGTAGTAGGGCCGCCACATCAGGATCTGTTGGAATTCCCGGGATTCCCGGTTCCCGGAAAAGGCCTGGTAGAGCGAATCGTAGTGGGCAAATCGTCCTGGAGCGTATTGCAGCTCATCGGCAATTTCCCTGGGTTCCCAGTAAGCGATCAGCTCCCTGGTCCTGGGGGTGCTGATGATGCGTACCCCCTCCCCGAACATTTGGTTGCCCCGGATATGGTCATTGTGCCAGTGGCTGTTTATGGCGTATTTGACAGGGGAGAGGCCCAGGGATTCGACGGCGGAGAGCAGCTCCCCGGCCACCCCGGGTGAAAGAAAGGTGTCGAAAATGAAGGTTTCCTTTCCATTGTCCACCACCCCCACGTTGCAAATGGCCTTTCCCCCGAATTTGTGGATACCCGCATACACCCCGGGGGCCAGCATTTTCAATTCAAAGTCCGCAGAGCTGAAGGCCCTTTCTGACTGTCCCCGGCAGGCTGCCAGCAATACGGCAATAACAAACAGGATTCCCGGGTTTCTGAAGGGGAGGTACATACGTTCTGGGTTGTTATAGGGCCGGCCCTGCCGGCAAACAGCTTAAAATTAGGAATATTCACGGACGTGCGGAAGGGGGTGGAGCCAAACTCACCGACCCCGGCCTTTGCCCAATGTTCGGGGATTCTGCTTTCGGATACCGGAATTATTCCCTAATATCGTCATGGACGTCTAACCAAATCCCTGATTATGAAAAAATACATCCTCCTCCTGATGGTTGCCCTGTCGGCCTATGCCGTTTTTGGCCAATCCGCCCGGCTCCCCAAAACCCCCTTCACCCAAATGTACCTCCCCGTCTGGCTGGAAGCCCGGGACCACTGCCTGGACGTGGCCAGGGCCATGCCGGAAGAATTGTACTCCTACAAACCCACGGAGGTGAGCAAGACCTTCGGGGAGCAGATGGTGCATATTGCCCATACCGTGGAACTGCTCACCAAGCGCTATGTGCAGGGCATGGAGGTTACCCCCAATACCCCGGATGCCTCCAAGTTGACCAAGGCGCAAATCCTCGACCTGCTTGAACAGGGGTTTGCGTACACCACCGAGGTCATTTATGAGATTGAACAGCCGCAGTTGGATGAGACCTGCGTGATGTACCATAGCGGGAATACGGTTAGCCGGGCATTTGCCTTTTTCTATGTGCAGGACCATATGGCCAACCACCGTGCCAAGGCGAATCTCTACATCCGGATGAACGGGATTCAGCCGCCGGAATATACCTGGTAAGGCTCCGTCCAGTAAAAGGAAGATGTCAATCTGGAGCGTTTTCCCGCCCCTTGCTGCTATTGGACCTGTTTGAGGATCCAGGCCGACAAAAGATCCAGGGCTGCGGGGGAGACGGTCTGCGTTATTTCGGCATATTCGGAAGGGGCACCCGTCTCACACTCCTGAAAGAGGTGATTCAGCCCTTTCAGTTCCTGTACCGTCACCTTGGAATTTCCCCCTTTAGAGACATGGTCGCGGATGGCCTGAAGGTTCTCCCCGGACGGGACCTGCAAATCCTTTTCCCCATTGAGAGCCAGCACAGGGCATCTTACCTGAGTTAAGCTTTCGGCCGGGTCATAGGTTATGAAAAACTGCATCCAGGGGGTCGCCATCTGGCCCGTAAAAACCTGAACATACTGCTCCGGATCCATTCCTTCAGGTACCGCATCCGGGTATTTTTCGACTTGAGCTGTCATGTATGCGTTAAGCTCTGATTTAAGCATATTGAGGTCCCTGTTCTTTGAATACAGGTCCAGTGCGCCTTTTAGGATTTCGAGCTGCCCTTCCAGCGCTTCTTTTTCCATGCCATTGGCCTCTGCAATCAGCTTTGACTGGGCCAGCAGGATGTCGTATCCCGGGATCCCCGGTCCTGCCAGGAGTACGATAAATGAAACGCCCTCCGAATCCGAGGCCACCATGGGGGCGATAAGGCCTCCTTCGCTATGGCCTAACAGCCCTGTTTTTGCGGGATCGATATCGGTACGGGTTTTCAAAAAATCCAGGGCGCTCCGGACATCCGAGGCAAAGTCCTCCGAGGTCGCACTTTTGAAATCCCCCGTTGATTTGGCTGTTCCCCTGTCGTCGTACCGGAGCACCGCAAAGCCCTTGCGCGTCAGGTGGTCGGCGATCACCAAAAAGGGTTTGTGCCCAAAAACCTCCTCATTCCGGTCCTGTGGCCCGCTACCCGAGATGAGAATCACGGCCGGATGGGGACCGGGCCCCTTTGGGTGGGTCAGGGTACCCGATAAAGTCACCCCGGCCGCGGGATTTGTAAAGGTGACTTCCTCTGCCGTGTAGGGGAAAGGTTCCTTTGGTTCCTGCGGTCGCTCCAGCGGTGCTTTTTCAGGAAACTCCCTTGACAGGTCCAGGGGTAGCGACAGCCCCGCCTGTTTAAAGGTGCCTGAAATGATATTTCCCTCGGAGAGCTCGCCCTGATAAACAATTCCGGCAGGGACCACCTCGAGGCGCAGTACCGGTGATTCGAAGGAAACGGAGGTAACGGGGATATCCCTGGCGCCCTGGTCAGGGCTGTCCATGGTGGCCCGGAAGCCGTCATCGACCTGCTCGATATTGAAGACCAGCCGAAGTTGGATCCCCTGTACGTTTAGCATTCCGTACCAACTTCCCGAAATGTCCTGCGCCTGCATTGAAAGGAGGTATACCGAGCTCAGAAGGAATAATAGGGTGGTTCTCATAGCTATAGTGCCTTATCAAGTTCTTTGATCCCCTTCCCATCAGGGTTGGGTTCTCGGATGGTTTTGGGACTTTTCCTTGCTTCCCTGTAGAAGCGGGTATCTTTTGACATTGGTTAATACGGTGCTTCCCAAGAGGGATCTCCTGCAATTTAGCAATTTGCAGGGAAGGGACGAACCTGGGATCGAAATAGGCTCTGTTGTCAGGGCAATAAGTATCTTTACCAGAAGTCAAAATGCTAAAGGTCCTGGACATGTTTAAAAATCACATCTTAGTACTCGTGCTAATAAGCAGTTTCACAGGTATTCAGCACTCACCTGCACAGGGCAGTGGTAAGGATCCATTATTCGATGCGGCCTCAGGTCTTGCCCTTCGGGGCATTGGGCCGGCATTGATGGGGGGGCGCATATCGGATATCGCCGTGCACCCGTCAGATCCAAGTACCTGGTATGTGGCCGCTGGTTCCGGCGGGGGATGGAAAACCACCAACAGGGGCACCACCTGGCAGCCGGTTTTTGAAGACCAGCCTTCCTACTCCGTGGGAGCGGTACGCATTGATCCCAACAACCCGAATGTCGTCTGGGTGGGAACGGGTGAAAACGTCAGCGGCAGGCATGTGGGCTGGGGAGACGGCGTATACCGCAGTGCCGACGGGGGTCGGACCTGGAAGTCCATGGGCCTGTCCAAATCCGAGCATATTGGAAAGATTCTGGTAGATCCCAGGAATAGCGATGTGGTGTTCGTGGCTGCTGAGGGCCCCCTCTGGTCTTCCGGGGGAGAACGCGGCTTGTACAGGACCACGGATGGTGGAAAAACCTGGAAGCCGACACTTGAGATCGACGAAAATACGGGAGTTACGGACGTGGAATTCGACCCCTCAAATCCGGATGTACTCTACGCGGCCGCCTATCAGCGCCGTCGCCATACCTGGTCCCTGTTGGGGGGCGGGCCCAATTCAGGCATCTATAAATCCATGGATGGGGGGGAAACCTGGAGGCGTCTGACGGCAGGGTTGCCAAAAGGGGACATGGGCAAGATCGGCCTTGCCGTGACCCCTGCAAATCCGGAACTCGTCTATGCGACCATTGAGGCAGACCCGGGCGAAAAGGGCTTCTACCGGTCTATGGATAAGGGCGAAAGCTGGGAAAAACGGAACGAATATATCTCCGGGGGGACCGGCCCGCATTATTATCAGGAAATAGAAGCGTCCCCCCGGGATCCGGACCTGGTCTACCAGATGGATGTGTTTCTGCACGTATCGCGCGATGGGGGCTCTACCTTTGACTATTTGGGTACGGGCAGGGAAAAGCACAGTGATAACCATGCCCTGTGGATTGATCCTTCCGATGGAGCACATTTGATTGCCGGTACCGATGCCGGTCTGTATGAATCCTTTG
>CBDUBB010000129.1:0-7033 GCA_965365265.1 uncultured Flavobacteriaceae bacterium | reverse complement strand
AGCTTCTCTGAGAAGCTTTTCTTCCTTCGGGTTGAATACAAAATCGTAGTAGGTTTTCACCTCCGGAAAGCGGCCGTAAAGGTCCAAAAGCTGTTCCCTGAGGGCTTCCGCATCGAGTTGGGTCAAATACTTTTTCAGGGCATTTTTACTCATAGGGGCTAAAATTATACAAGTTTGAACCGAAAACTACCCTATCAGAAGGGGGAAACTCTTAAATCTTTGTGAAATACTAATAAATAATGTAAAACTATAGGGGTCAGTCTTTGGAAAAGAGCAAATAATGATGTATAATGAGAAGATGTTAACACTTAATCCAAAAATACATACATGAGGCAACTTAAGATTGTCAAGCAGGTAACCAACCGGGAGTCCAAATCCTTCGACAAGTACCTGCAGGATATCAGTAAAATTGATTTAATAACCGCCAATGAAGAAGTAGAACTCGCTCAACGCATCAAGAAAGGAGACCAGGCCGCCCTTGAAAAACTGACCAAGGCGAACCTGCGTTTTGTGGTTTCTGTGGCAAAACAATACCAGAATCAGGGATTGAAATTGCCCGATCTGATCAATGAGGGTAATGTGGGCCTGGTAAAGGCCGCCAAGCGTTTTGACGAAACAAGGGGGTTCAAGTTTATATCCTATGCTGTTTGGTGGATCCGCCAGTCCATTCTGCAGGCGTTGGCGGAACAGTCCAGGGTCGTGCGGCTTCCCCTGAACAAGATAGGCTCCATCAACAAGATCAAGAAGACCTTTTCTTATCTGGAACAGGCCCATGAGCGCCCCCCGTCTGCGGAGGAGATCGCCAAGGAGTTGGACATGTCCATCAGCGAGGTCAAACAATCCATACGAAATTCAGGAAGGCATGTATCCATGGATGCCCCCCTCAAGGAAGGCGAGGATTCCAACCTCTACGATGTCCTGAGGTCCGGGGAATCCCCCCGTCCGGACAAATCCCTCATGCAGCAATCCCTCAATACCGAAATCAACCGGGCCCTGGAAACGCTTTCACCCCGGGAGGCGGATGTCATCAAGTTGTACTACGGGATCGGGGACCAGCAATCCATGACCCTTGCGGAAATTGGGCAAACCTTTGACCTGACCCGGGAACGGGTCCGGCAGATACGGGAAAAAGCCATTCGCAAACTGAGGCATCATTCCCGAAGTAAGTTGCTCAAGGCGTATCTAGGTTAACAAAAAAAAGCGGCCCTCTCGGAGCCGCTTTTTCATTTATACACTAAACACATTAAGAACAGCTAAGCCTGCTGATGTTGAAATCCATGAGGATTTCGTTGAGACTCTGGATAAAATCCAGGTAAGCCGTGTTGTCGTTGCTTTGTTCTGCCATAGGGATTCGTTTTGGGGGAAATGGCAAAGGATTATAGATAATCCACCTCGGCCAGTTCGTTTACACTTAAAATTTCATTCAATTCCCGGAGAAACGTCAGGTATTCTTCTCCGTAGGTGTCGTATAACATAGCAAGATTGGGTTTTGAAATGCCAGTATACTAACGCCCAAAAAAACCCGTCTCGTATAAAAAAGTGCTATTTTATGGTCCTCATACGGGATTTTGTGGTGTAAGCCCTGAATTTTGTAGTCTGTAAATTCAAAAGGGGTGTCCTAAATGCGGATTTGATAGGTAAGTCCGCCACTGATCATCCAGAAAAAGGTGTCCGGTTCCAGCACGTATTCCTGCCGGCTAATACCCAAACTTGCCCGATAGAGGTGTTGCCCGCCACCGGATGAAAACTGATAATCAAACATCAATTGCTGGGACTCCAAAAACAGGAGGGTTTCTGCTATCAGGACGGTACCACTTTGGAGTTGCCGCAGTTCGGGGCTGTATCCGTACGAAAGGTTCAATCCCAGATAATTCGCCCCATCCGAAAGGTATTTGCGCAACAGTATGTTACCAGAACCCCCGGGTTTGCGGTTCCCGAGCATCACAAAATAGGGCCTGAAACTCATGTAGTAATTGCCCCGGTACATGCCAAAAGAGGCCGTAAGCAGGGTGGCGTCGCTTTCTGGGAATGCCAGGTATCTCCCGCCCAGGGATACTTCCAGCGCTTTCGGGAGGTTGGCGTAAAGCTCGATGGCTCCCTTATGACCCGGAAATAGCTCGGAATCGGAATAGCCGTAATTTACATACCCGTGAAATGTGTTTGAAAGTCTCGGATACAGGTCCACTTCATACTGCAGCCCATGCATGTCAAAGCGGTTGCTGTAGCGAACCCTGGGGATGACCTTCCCAAATTCAGTGGACCGCTGATATTCCAGGGTCGTATACATCATGGGGTCGTAATAACTGTCAAAGGCTTCGAGTCGGTTTTCCAAAGAAAGCCCGTTTTTGAATGCCCGTTTCACCTCCGCTTCTGTGGGAAGGATCAGTTGATTTTCAGCGTTCAGCTCCGCCCTGAGTTCCTCTACCGCCGTATTGTTCCCGAGGAAGTGCAGGGCTTTATTGGCAAGGCCCAGGGCGATAGAGGGGTTGCCTGCCTGTATCTCATTTTGAATGGCGGCCACCCAGACCGCCTCATACCCGCGTTCCCTGGAGGTGATCCTGTTAAAATGTTTTCGGGCCTCGTTGTGGTCACCCTCCCACCGGTAGGTATTTGCCAGGAAGGCATGGACCTCCGTATACTCCGGATAATGCTGCAGGATCTGCCGCAACGTATCCCTGGCGGCAGGATGGTCCCCCTGAAAGGCGAGCTCCCTGGCATTCCTGAAGGCGGCATCCGCATCAAGGACAGGTTGCTGGGCCAGCCCGGGGTTTAACGCTCCCCATAGCAGCAGTACCGTAAATGTGTGCAGGTATCCCCTCATGGCTTGAAATCTATCTGGCCCTTTGAATTACCGCCTACATTAACATGGTCCCTTGTGGCGGACACCCCGCCTTCTCCGAGCGCATCCCGGGATCGCTGCAGCTTCTCCTGCAGGAGGCTGCTACCAGCCAGATACTGTTCGACCATCGGCTGCATGCCCAGGGCCCTTCGATGCTGGCCGGACCAGTAATAGGTGTCCAGCAGGGCGGCATACGCATCTTCATACATCCTATGGTTTCGGATGGTAACCTCGAGTATTTCCGCAGATTTATCAAAGGCGTGTTCCCAGGCATACAGGCGTCCCAGCAGGATTTCGGCATCCACATGTCCGGGCACCTCCCACAGGATATGGCGCGAAAGCCAATTAGCCTGTTCCAGTCGCCCTTCGTGGGCCAGACCCCTTGCAATCCCATAGGCTTTGTCAAAATCACTTCCGCTGAATACACTGTGAATCCATACCAGTTCCCGAGGGGAAACGGGAGGGATCTCATAAGGTAGGGTGGAATCTGCATTACGGGATTCTTCAGCTACAGGTTGGGAAACCCAGCTGATCAGCATTTTTTCGGTTTTATTCTGGTTTACCGGTCGCTTCTCGGAAAGAAGGGTGGCGAGGAACATAGAGAACAACACAATGGTGAAAGGATACATCTTCACGATCCACAGCTGCAGTTTCCCGCTCCTGCTATAGACCCCGTAATACACCAGGGTCAATATGGAAACCCCGATCAGCAGCCGAAGGCCGAGGTACCTGGGGGGCATGTCAAAGCTTCCTGGAATTCCGGGGACAGGGACCGCATATCGGTCTGCAAAATATTCGGTTAACAGGAATTCAACCGCGAGAGCTCCTAGGAATACGACCCTGCAGAAAAGGGCGCCAAGATTTGGTTTTCGGGCCTCCAGGGCATTGAACAGAAAGGAAAGCACAAGTGCGAGGATAGCGGTATAGCCCAGATGATGGACTGCGGATAAAAACAGGTTTGCACCCAGGACCGAATCGAGTATTCCCTGGGAATACAAGGTGATTTGTTGGTAGATGGATATCGCAAGGAGCCCCCCATAGAAGGCCAGCACCATACGGGTAAAGTCCCTCAGGTTCTTCCTTCTGTTGTTGCGGTCCTTTTTTAATTCTTTCTCCATCACATTAAGCATTCACAAAGCCTTTTCGAATCTGGGTACCCCATCCTGTTTGCACCCGGAACAGTTTTTTGAAATTCCCCCTTACCGAAGACCAGATGACAATCGGGTGAAAGAAAAAGGGCTCCATCAGGGCGCATCCGACCAAAATCAGGATATCCTTCAGACGGGTGTACTGGTTGTAGGACCAAACTTCCCAAAGGACGGCATAGAGGGAGAACATCACGGCAAAAGCATACACGCTGACCGTGATAGCAAGCAGGAATTCCACATACAGAATCCCGAGATACCAGAACAAAAGGATGGTGAGCAACCCGAAGAATTCCAGCAGGGGTGCCAGCCACTCGTAAAAGAACCAGTAGGGGTAGCTCAGCATCCCCAGACGCCCGTATCGGGGGTTGAAAAACATATCCCTGTGCCGGTAAAGGGTCTCCAGGTTTCCCCGGGCCCATCGGTCTCGCTGGTTGAGGAAAATCTTGAGTTTTTCCGGCACCTCCGTCCAGCAAAGTGGATCGGGCAGGTATTCCACGGTATAGGGAATATCCCGGGTATGCATATGCCGGCGCATCCGGAATACGATCTCCATGTCCTCCCCCACGGTTTGGGTATCATACCCCCCCACTTCCAGGGCCAGCTGCCGGTCAAAAAATCCGAAAGCCCCGGAAATGATCAGCAGGCTGTCAATCCGCCCCCAGGCCATCCGGCCAAGAAGGAAGGAGCGGGTATATTCCAGAAGCTGGAAGCGCGCCAGCCAACTCTTGGGAAGCCTTATTTTTTCCAGGGTACCGCCCTCAATCCGGCAGGAATTTGCAATGCGGATGACGCCCCCCACAGCGATCACGCGCTTGCGGGTCCTCTGATAAAACGCCTTTACCACGTGAAGCAGCGCATCCGGATGAAGCAGGCAATCCACGTCAATACAACCCACATACCTGCTTTGGGAAAGTCGGATCCCCGTATTCAGGGCATCGGATTTACCCCCGTTGATCTTGTCGATTACGATGAGCTTGGAAAAGGACCGCTGTCTGGATTTATAGATTCCCCTGATGGGTTTGGTTGTTGCTTCCGGGTCGATTTCCAGCGCTGTCCTTTCCAGGTCATACGCTTCAATAAGTTCCTGCAGCGTGCTGTCCGTGCTGCCGTCATTGATCACCATCACCTCGTAATTCACGTACCGAAGCGAAAGCAGGGACCGGACATTCTCCACTATGGTCAGGGATTCGTTGTAAGCAGGAGCTATAATCGTAATACTCGGAGCTATGGGCGAAGCCATGATCCGGGAAATATCCCCGATGCTGTTTTTCTTGCGGTAATGCAGGGAATTCCTTGCCGAGAGGTATCCCATGGCCGTAAAAAGCAGGAACAGCACCACCGTAAACAACAGGAAAACAATGTTGATATACTCGAGCAGTATGTGAAAAAACTCGCTATTCATCACCGCCTTTTTGGTTTCCCCTTAAAAACCGGATCAGGCGGTTATTCCGCCGCGGCATCTTATTGGTTACCTGTATTTTACCAGATTCTGCAGCCTGAACCGGGCTGTTGAATTCCGGTATAAAGTCGAACTCCTCCTCCATCGTGTCATCCTCGACCAGGGGGTTGGGCTGGTTTTTAGCCTTTTCCCGGGAGGTGGGTGTCCAGAGAGACTGAGATCCCTTGTTCTTCAATGCTTCCGGCTCAATATCCAGGCGTTTTGACAATTGGGAATAAACCTGTCGTGCCTTGTTTGCCACCTGTGCATCTGCGTCTTCAAACAACTCCTGGAGGAAGTGCAGTTCTTTCTCCGTCCCGATTTCGGGAATTTCTTCCAGCAAGATGAGTTTGGATTCCCGGTCATAGGAGCGGAAAAATTCCCGGAAGATCGAAAAGTAATTTATGTCACCCTCCGTTTCCCCGGATTCCCGCGCTGCTACCTCAGGTTGCATATTCATTTCTGAAGACCGCTGAATATGCTGTATGCCATCGGCGATGACCCCAAAATCCGGATCCAAATCCAGGGCTTCAAGGGCCTTTTCAGAATCAGCCCGACCAGCCCCGGAGGGCTCGGTTACCCAGGGGACAAAATCCGTGCTGAATACCTGTTCGGTTTCCGCCAGGTCTTCCAGGAGGATTTCCCTGAGCACTTTCGCATAGCCGGAATCAGCCGACAGGATTTCTGCCCGGACCTCTAATTTAAGCAGCCAGTCCGGGGTGGGTTGATGGGGTTCCATGACGTTGGTATTTTCAGGTTTTTCGGTTACAACAGGTATAAAATCCAGGGATACATCCGGAAGGGAAACGCTCTGGGATCCTGAGGACAGGATTTCTTTCAATTCCTCTATAAAGCAATGGGCAAAGATCCTTTCGTGTTCCGGGGACCAGTCTTCCAAAGGAAGGGATGCGGCATCAATTGCAGTGAGCTCAGGGTAGGTTTTTTTGGAAGCATGCCAGTCAGGATCCCAAGATAGATCCAATTGGATTTCCTCAAAATTGGCTTTTGGAAGTGGCATGGCGGCCACCTCCTCTTCTCTGACTTCTTCCGGCATTTCCGGATGCGAATCCGTCTCATGCAGAGAAGCCTCAGGGGTAAGCGGTGTTTCTTCCTCCCATGCAAACCCACCTTCTTCCGCAAAGGGCAGGATATCCTTTGTCGGCAGTACGGTCCCCGGCTTCAGTGAATTTATCACGGTCCCGGCCTTGCTTCTGACGAGAAAGGAAGGGTCTTTGGCAGCCCGGGCCTGTAGCCAGGAGAGGTCTTCCCTTAGCGCCACCTCCTGAAGTGCATCCAGGATCAGAATCTTTATCTCCGTTTTGGCTTTATCAAAGTGTTGCCTCAGGGGAATCCGGGCCTGCTGAAAGCGAAACTCCCGTATACATTCGAGGGCAGCGGCCTGGATTTCAGGGCAGCGGTGCTGCAACAGGGTAATAATGGCCCTTGCAGCATCATTTTGCCTGTAATGGCGAATCAAACGCAGGGCAAAAAGGACCACATCCCTGTTTTCAGAAATCAGCCAGTCCCTGAACCCTGGCGGCACAAAACCTTCCTTGTGCTTGAGGAGTTCCATTAGTTTTAACTGCTGCCACTCAGAGATCGGGTGCC
>CBDUBB010000128.1:0-7040 GCA_965365265.1 uncultured Flavobacteriaceae bacterium | reverse complement strand
GGGGGAGATGCGGATATCCGCCAGCGCGATAAGGAGTTCCGATACCCTTCCAGTCACAGTCGGATGGAAGTGGAGGCCGATTTTTTTAAGACAGCCGAAACAGCCATTCAGCTTATCGAAACGCTGTCCGATGAGGCTTTTCGGAAGCGGAAAACAGTTCAGGGTTTTCAGCTGACAGGGCTCGGGATCGTGCTCCACGTGGTGGAGCACCTGAGTTATCATACCGGGCAGATTGCCTACCTGACCAAACTGAAGACAGACAACGATCTTGGCTTTTACAGGGGAATTGACCTGAATGCCACAAACGACTAATTCATGCTGACCAAAAGAATTATCCCCTGTCTCGATATCAAGGATGGCCGCACGGTGAAAGGGGTGAATTTTGTAGACCTGAGGGATGCGGGTGACCCCGTGGAACTGGCGGCGGCCTATGCCGAAGAGGGAGCGGATGAGCTTGTCTTCCTGGATATATCCGCAACAGAGGAAAAGCGAAAAACCCTGGCAAGACTGGTCCGTCGGGTAGCTGAACGGATCGATATTCCATTTACGGTCGGTGGCGGCATCAGTTCGGTGGCCGATGTGGACGTGCTGCTGCACAATGGGGCGGACAAGGTATCCGTCAATTCTGCCGCGGTCCGGGATCCGGAACTGATCGATCGGCTGGTTCGCAAATTTGGCTCCCAGTGCATCGTTGTGGCCCTGGATGCCAGGAGGGTCGAAGGTCAGTGGAGAATACACCTGGTAGGAGGGAAGGAGCCTACAGGGGTGGAGCTCTTTAGCTGGGCTCAGGAGGTGGCCCGCAGGGGTGCAGGGGAATTGTTGTTTACCAGCATGGAACACGACGGGACCAAGGGCGGGTTTGCCAATGAGGCTCTTAAAAGACTTTCGGGTCTGGTAAACATCCCGGTCATTGCCTCAGGCGGGGCCGGCACCAGGGAGCATTTTGCCGATGCTTTTCTGAAAGGGGAAGCAGATGCAGCACTGGCCGCCAGTGTCTTTCACTTTAATGAAATACCCATCCCGGAACTGAAGGCCTACCTTAAGGACCGGGGTATCCCGGTGCGAATCTGAAAACGACAAACCATGGAAAAGATTGATTTTGAAAAAGGAAACGGGCTTGTGCCTGCAATTGTACAGGATGCCGACACCCGGGCGGTGCTCATGTTGGGGTATATGAACCAGGAGGCCCTGACCATGACGGAAACCTCGGGCATGGTCACGTTTTACAGCCGAACCAGGGACCGGATCTGGACCAAGGGGGAAGAAAGCGGGAATTACCTGAGGCTGGTGGAAATCCGGCTGGATTGCGACAGGGACACCCTTCTGGTCAAAGCCCGGCCAGCCGGGCCCGTTTGCCACAGAGGGACCGATACCTGCTGGGATGAAGACAATGAAAACCGGCTCGCATTTCTGGAACAGCTGGAAAGGGTGATTTCGGAGCGGGAGGAAGAAGCCACCTCCGGGGAGGGTAAGGGCAGTTATGTGGCCTCCCTCTTCCGGGAGGGAATCAATAAGATTGCCCAGAAAGTAGGGGAGGAAGCCGTGGAGACAGTGATAGAGGCTAAGGATGCCAACGAAGAACGGTTTCTGGGAGAAAGCGCAGACCTGTTGTTCCACTTTCTGGTACTGCTCAGGGCCAAAGGGCATAGTCTTGGCGATGTGGTTTCCGTCCTGGAGGGCCGTCACAAAAACTCCCGTTAAGATTTCTTAAAATTGCTGCTCGCTCTGCCAAAAGTCGTATTTTTAGACTGCTATGACAGGAAGAAAAGGATTCCGGTTTACCTCGTTTGAGGCTTCTGAACAAACCCCTTTTGAGAAACTCTTCGATATCTTTCAGGAGCTCATAACCCATACCTCTGGGGATGTGGAGGAAGCCCTTGACTGGCTGAGGGAACTGGATAAGGAATACGAACTTACGGACGCCGATTACACCATTGACGATTTTATCGAAGACCTGAAGGCCAAAGGATATCTGCGGGAAGAGGTGGAATTTGGCCCTGAGGGCGAAGGGGAGGGGGAACCCGGAATCAAATCCTTTTCGATGACGGCCAAACTGGAGCGGATGCTCCGCAGAAGGGCCCTCGACCAGATCTTCGGCAAGCTCAAAAGACGCGGCAGTGGAAACCACCAGACCCGGAAGGCTGGAAGGGGAGATGAGCATACGGGTGATTTCAGGTCGTACCGGTTTGGAGACAGCCTGGAGCAGATTTCCATGACGGAAAGCCTCAGAAACGCCCAGGTGAATCACGGGATGGATGATTTCAGGCTGGAGGAAAACGATTTGGTGGTGGAAGACACCCATCACAAGGCGCAGATGAGCACCGTGCTCATGATCGATATCAGCCACAGCATGATTCTCTACGGGGAGGATCGGATAACTCCCGCAAAGAAGGTGGCAATGGCCCTGGCCGAACTCATAACGACCCGCTACCCAAAGGATACCCTCGACATTCTCGTATTTGGGAATGACGCCTGGCCTATTTCGCTGAAAGAACTTCCGTATCTCAAAGTAGGACCCTACCATACCAATACGGTGGCCGGTCTGCAGCTGGCCATGGATCTGCTCAGAAGGAAGCGTAACACCAATAAGCAGATTTTTATGATCACAGACGGGAAGCCCTCCTGTCTGCGACTGCCGGACGGGACCTATTACAAGAACAGCGTGGGCCTGGATGACTACATCGTTGAGAAGTGTTACAATATGGCCAGCCAGGCCCGAAAACTACACATACCCATCACCACATTTATGATTGCTCAGGATCCCTATCTGAGGCAGTTTGTCCGGCATTTTACGGAAGCGAACAAGGGGAAGGCCTTTTTTACCGGTTTAAAAGGCCTGGGTGAAATGATCTTTGAGGATTATGAACAGAACCGGAAAAAGAGAATCAGAGGATAAATCAGTGAATGAACATGCAGGAAACCAAAGTCAGCCCACCGAACATAAAGACACTGGGAGAATTAAAGAAATCGGGATATGTGTCCCGTTCCATTAAAGATGAAATTCGGGGGAACCTCCTTGAGAGGATCCGGGCGAACAAGCCCTCTTTCGAAGGGGTCTGGGGTTATGAGAATTCTGTGATCCCGCAGCTGGAGCAGGCCCTGCTTTCACGCCACCATATCAACCTGCTCGGGCTGAGGGGTCAGGCAAAGACCCGTCTGGCCCGTCTGATGGTAGGCTTGCTCGATGAATGGATGCCGGAAGTGGCCGGGAGTGAAATCCACGACGACCCCCTGAATCCCATATCGCGTTTTGCCCGGGAATTGCTCGAAAAACATGGGGACAGGACCGAAATTTCCTGGGTGCACCGCTCCGAGCGGTTCTACGAAAAGCTGGCGACCCCGGATGTTACCGTTGCCGATCTCATTGGAGATGTGGACCCTATCAAGGCTGCCAACATGAAGCTCTCCTATGCGGATGACCGGGTCATCCATTTTGGGATGATCCCGAGGGCCAACCGATGTATTTTCGTGATCAACGAATTGCCGGATTTACAGTCACGCATACAGGTGGCCCTCTTCAACATCCTGGAAGAAGGGGATGTGCAAATACGCGGGTTCAAGGTCCGCCTCCCGCTTGATGTACAGTTCGTCTTTACAGCCAACCCGGAGGATTATACCAACCGGGGTAGTATTGTGACCCCTCTCAAGGATCGGATCGGATCCCAGATCCTTACCCATTACCCGGAGGACCTGGAAACAGCCCGACGCATCACCGCCCAGGAGGCATCGGTGGATCCTGCCCAGGAGAAGGGTGTCTTCGTGCCCGATATCGGCAGGGATCTGTTGGAACAAATCTCCTTTGAGGCGCGAAAAAGTGATTTTGTGGATCGCAAGAGCGGGGTAAGTGCTCGTATGAGCATCACTGCCTATGAAAACCTGATAAGCACCGCAGAACGCAGGATGCTGCGCAGCGGCAGTTCTGAAACTACAGTCCGCCTCAGTGATTTTATGGGGGTCATCCCGGCAATTACCGGAAAAATCGAGCTGGTCTATGAAGGGGAGCAGGAAGGGGCAGACAGTGTTGCCCAGATCCTGATAGAGGAAGCCGTTAAAACCCTATTTTCAAAACATTTTCCCGAGATCAAGAAGCTGGAACACAAAGATGCCGAAACACCCTACGATCCGATCGTCACCTGGTTTTTCGAATCCGAGGGCATTGAACTGCTCGATGACCTGACGGATGCTGAATATCGGAAGGCTCTGGACAGCATACCCCCCCTGGACAGCCTGGTAGGCAAATACCTGCCTGACCTGGACGACCGCTCCGTGCCTTTCGTGAAGGAGTTGGTCCTCTGGGGCCTTGAGGGATTCCAAAAACTGAGTAAAAGCAGGTTTACCGAAGGATTCCGCTTCAAGGACCTCTACGGAAGCTATATCAGTGGCCTTTAATCGGGCTTAAGAAAAAAAGCCCCCGAAAATCCGGGGGCTTCTCTTGCCACAACACAAGAAAACCTGCTACTGCCAGGAATTCATATTTTTATCGATCTGCTCGAAATCATAGGACCCTATCAGGGTTTTTCGCTGCAGGAAGCTGGACAACGTTAGTACCACGAGCAACCCCTGCAGGAGGAATATGGTGACCCCCATGGGCAGGAATGTATCCGGGATGAGGTAGGCTTTGTAGTCGTCATAGCTCATCAGGATATACAGAGTGTCGACGCACTTGAACAAATAAATCATCAGGGCGGCATACATGCCGTATTCCACATTCCGCATCACGGGGTCCGGATATTCCTGTTCCCGTATCTTGAATTGCATCACGTATAGAAACACAAAATGGAGCACGCTCACCAGCGGGAAGATATAGTTGTCTATCTTCAGAAAATAGAACTGGTTGCTGTACAATCCGTAAAAATTCAGGACGATCAGGATCGGAAGGAGTGCGACCGTGGTATAGTAACAGGTCCTCCAGAATGAAATTCGTTTCGAAGCCGGGGTTTCTTTTTTGGGGGTCAAAGGTTCGGGGGCGTTTTTCTGTTTTTAAAAACGGAGCACCCGGCACCTTATTTCAGGAAATTCGATGAACGGCCACTATTGTTGTAAAGTTTCGGGATGTTGTGGTGAAGGGCCCGATCCGGAAACTTTCTGAACCCGGTCAGGAACGCTTTAGCGGATAGATCCTGAAATGGGTCAATGAACGCCATACCCACTCCAGGGGTCCATAATAATAGCCTTTGAGCCACCATCGACTCATCCACATCTGAAAAAGGATGACCCCAAGTGCTAGCAGAAAGGCATATCGGTTGGGGACAGACCCGAGGTACCCAAACCCCCATCCGTAAAAGAAGAGCGTACCCAGGAGGCTTTGCAGGATATAATTGGTAAGGGCCATCCTCCCATAAGGAGCGAACCCGTTCAGGATTTTCTTAAAGCCGGCGCGGTTATACAGGAGCACGAAGCCTGCCAGGAGGACACCCGTCATCCCCAGATTGGAAATATCCATGGCCGTGAGCCCGGCCATAGCCCACCAGGTATTCAAGTCCGGCTGTGGACCCAACTGCATGAAAAAGAACCCGGTGAGCAGGATACCCGTGACAAAAACAACCAGGGAGATCCAAAGGCTCCTGCGTGTCAATCCTAAGTGTTCTTCATAGATTCTGAAGTACCCTGTCCTGCCCACCACAAGCCCCAGAAGGAAAAAGCCATAGGTCAGGTACGCCCGGCCCCCTATGCCAAGTTGGAATTCCCCCTTCATCAGATGCCCGGAAAGGCTATTGCTTTTCCAGACATCCAGCAGCGATCCGGATTTCAGGGCCTGGAGGTATGCCTGGTTAGCTGCGCTGCCTGGGTCCATGGCGTTCTCGAGGAACAGGCCATCCCCTGCACCGGACATAAAGAGCAGAAACCGTGGCAACCCGATAAATAGAAGGCCTGACACCAGGAGGACCCATTTGGATCGGGTCCGGTAAAAAGGGATCAGAAACATACCCATGATCGCATAGATAGTGAGGATGTCCCCCCGGTAAAAAAGATGGTGCACGTATCCTATTCCCAGCAGCAGGCACAGGCGCCAGAGGAACCTGCCCCGGAAATCCTCCTCGCGATTGTCCGCAGTATTCATCTGAATAAAGAAGCTGAGCCCGAAAAGGAATGAGAACAGGGCAAAAAACTTACCCCTCAGGAACAGGAGGGTAAAAATGTTGACGATTTGGTCAGGGATGCCCTGATTTGCGACCTGTAAATATTCCTCGGGCACAGGGCCACCTGCGTAGTTTTCCACCATGTGAACGATGACGATTCCGGCGAGTGAAAACCCTCTAAGGGCATCGACAATGGTCATTCTTGAACTGGAGGTGACTGTTTGCATCGGTCAAGGGATTTCCCTTACAAGAGTTGAGGGTTCCTGATTTGTTACAGGGTTGTTTAAATTTACATTGAAATGTCATTATAAACAGCCACGCCATGCGCGAAAGACATCAGTACCTCCTGAGAATAGAATTCCTTGGCTTTCGCTACAGTGGCTGGCAGCGACAACCGGGCGCAAAAACGGTTGAGGAAATGCTGCAGAAAACGCTGCGGTTTGTGTTGCCGGGCAGGAGGGCCAAACTTCTGGGCGCCGGGAGGACGGATGCCCGGGTTTCGGCCCAAAACTTCGCCCTGCAGCTTTTGATAACAGGACCCCCACTTACGTCCGAATCTGACTTCCTGAGTGAAATGAACCGAAACCTTCCCCAGGACATCCGGTTGTCCACCCTTGAGAAAGTCCCCCTGGAATTTAATGTAATCAGGGATAGCAGTGGGAAGGTCTACCGGTATTATTTTGCCTTCGGAGAGAAGCCGCATCCCTTTTGCGCACCTTTCCTGGGGTATTTCCCGGGACCACTGGACCTGAATGTCATGGATCGGGGGACAGCCCTTTTTGTGGGGGACCACGACTTCAGGGCTTTTATCGGCAGTCCGTCAAAAGATGCCCGCACAAGGCGCAGCGTACGGGATTGCCGCCTCCATCCAAACAGGGATATGTCTGCCTCGTTTTTTCCTGAGGAAAGCTATTGCCTGTCCGTAAGCGGTCGGGGATTTGGGCGGTATCAGGTACGGCG
>CBDUBB010000127.1:0-7098 GCA_965365265.1 uncultured Flavobacteriaceae bacterium | reverse complement strand
TGTTCCTGCCTGTACTGGGTTTTGATTCCCAGGGGGAAGCCACCTCCTATATTATCGGTTTCGGGACAGGTACCGTGCTGGCTATGACGATATTTACCCTGGTATTGGGGCAGGTGGCGGAACTGGCCAAAAACTGGCACAATCCGGTGTTTTTCCGGGGAATCCGGGTAGCGGGGGGATTATTCGCCCTGGTGATTGGGGTGTACTGGATGCTCAGTTATTAACAGATCCGCGGAAGCTGCTCCCCGATCAGGGGGGTGACAATACGGGTTCCCCCCACAGGACTTTTCATAACGACTTTGCCGGGATGTGCCCCCCGCAATTCCCCGACCAGGGCAGCCTTTGAACCTTTGGGGTGTTTTTTCATAAACTCGAGGATATCAGCGCTTACCTCAGGATTAACAATGGCGCAGAAAATTCCTTCATTCGCTACATACAGGGGGTCCAGGCCCAGGATTTCGCAGGCAGCCGCGACCTGTTTGTCCAGGGGAAGGGCATCTTCACTGAGCAGAATTCCGAGGCCGCTGTCCTGGGCGATCTCGGAACAAACCCCCGAAAGTCCGCCCCGGGTCGGGTCCCTCAGCAGATGGATGTCGGAACCGAATTTATCCAGTAGTTCACGAACCAGGTGGTTCAGGCAGGTGGTGTCACTTTGTATCTCCGACTCGAATTCCAGCCCTTCCCGCTCGGAAAGGATGGCCATGCCATGGGCCGCAATCGGGCCACTGACCAGGATTTGGTCCCCTTCCCTAACCCGGTCCATGGAGATTCGCGCTTTCGGGTGGGGGTTTCCGATCCCGGTGGTATTGATAAAAATCTTATCTCCCTTGCCGCTTTCCACTACCTTGGTATCCCCGGTTACTACCTTTACACCTGCTTCCTCCGCAGCTCTTTTCACAGATTCCACGACCCTCAGAAACTGGTCCATTTCCAGGCCTTCCTCAATGATAAAGCCCAGGCTGATAAATTCCGGGATGCCACCACACATAGCGACGTCGTTTACGGTTCCGTTTACCGCCAACTCCCCGATATCCCCTCCCCGAAAAAAGATGGGGGAAACCACAAAACTGTCCGTAGAGATAACCACGGGTCCTTTCAAAGGGACGATCGCCCCGTCGTGCTTTTGCTCCAGATAGGGATTTCTGAAGGTGTTGAAAATGATCTGGTCCAGCAGTTCCCGGGTCATTTGACCCCCGCTGCCATGGGCCAGCTGGATGGTATTGGGTAGGGGATACGTGGTTTTCATAAAGGGTGGTTAGACATTTGTACTCGCAAAATGGAAGTAGGCTGCACAGGCGCCCTCAGAAGACACCATGGGGGCTCCCAGAGGCGTTCTGGGGGTGCATTTCTTGCCAAAATGTGGGCATTCATGTGGTTTTTTCTGGCCTTTCAAAATAGCCCCGGCAATGCACTCCCCGGAATCCTGTGGACGCTCTTCCTCCAGGCTGAATCGTTTGCCGGCATCATAGGCACGGTAACCCTCTTTGAGGGCATATCCGCTCATAGGGATGGTCCCTATCCCCCTCCATTGCCGGTCCGCCACCTCAAAAACCTGATGGATGACGTTCTGCGCTGCCAGGTTTCCCTCCTCTGTTACGGCACGGGCGTATTGATTTTCCACCCTGTATCCCCCTTTTTCCAGCTGAAGAACTGCCCGGTAGATTCCCTGTACCAGGTCAAGGGGTTCGAAACCGGTGACCACAATCGGGATTTTGTATTTTTCAGCAATCGGATGGTACTGCCTGTACCCCATGATGGCGCACACATGACCGGCTCCGAGGAAGGCATCGATGGCACAGAATGGATCATCCAGGATTCCTTCCATGGCAGGGGGCACCAGAACATGGGAGACCAGAATGGAATAGTTGGACAACCCCTCCTTTTCGGCCTGCAGGACCGACAGGGCATTGGCGGGGGCGGTGGTTTCAAACCCCACCGCAAAAAAGACCACCTCCCGGTCCGGGTTTTCCTTCGCGATACGGATGGCTTCCAAAGGGGAATACAGGATCCTGAGATCACCCCCCCTGGATTTCGCCTCCTGAAGGCTGATGGTACTGCCCGGAACCCGCACCATATCCCCGAATGAACAAAGGATGACCCCCCGCTCCATGAGTTCCACCGCCAGGTCGATGAGTTGCATGGGGGTAACGCACACGGGGCAGCCGGGCCCGTGGATCATTTGGATTTCCTCCGGCAGGAGTTCCAGCAAACCGTTTCGTACCAGGCTATGGGTCTGCCCGTCACAAATCTCCATGATCTTCCAGGGCCGGGTGACGACTTTTTCGATCTGGCGTATGACCTGCTGGGTTGCTTCCAGGTTCCGGTATTCGGTTAGGTGTTTCATTTAAGTACAATTCAGGTGGTACATCAGCTGTCCGAAGGGAATGTTTTCGTCGTTTGGGCTGAACTCCTCGTGAAAGAAGAGCTCATAACCCGGATTGAGGTGCTCCAATAACCCCACGAGCCGTGCATTTTGGAAAACACCTCCACTAAATGCGATTTTACCGATGGATTCCTGTTCCGCCTTCTCTAAGATAAGGTTTGCCAGGGTGAAAATAAAATCCCCGGCAATTTGTGATGGGGGGCGTCCGGATATCCGGGCCTCGTAAATCGACCGGATTAGTTTTTCAGATGGGATATTTCCCCTGGAGTCCAGGGAAACCAATTGCGCTGCCTTCTTCAGGTCAAAATCCCTGCAGGCCGATTCCAAAAGCATGGCTGCCTCCCCTTCAAAGGAATTCAGGTCGCAGAACCCCAACAGGGAGGATGCTGCATCAAAGAGGCGCCCTGCCGAGGAGGTCTTTAAACGATTGGCAGCTTTCAGTTGGCTGAAAAGCCGCCACTCGGTATCTGTAAATTTACTGCGGGTCCAATCATTAGCTCCGTCCAGGAGGGAGAAAAGGGACAAACGGGGTTCCCTGGCCATCTTGTCGCCGGATAGCCAGTGGTAGTACTCAAACTGACCCACCCTGCGGATCGCCCCTCCTTCATACCTGAAAAATTCGCCTCCCCATATCTGCCCGTCTTCCCCGTAGCCGGTACCGTCCCAGATGACCCCTAGGACGGGGTCGCTCTGTTCAAACAGCGCATGCTCTCCCAATACCGCGGCAAAATGCGCTTTGTGATGAGGGACGCTATAGGCGGGGATGCCCCAATTCCGGGATACTTCCTTTCCGTACTGGGTGCTGAGGTATGCCGGATGACTGTCCAGAAGGAGGGCTTTCGGGGGTTTTCCAAAAAGTGTCATAAAATCGGAGACCGTCCGGGTAAAGCGCTCATACACCTCAAAGTTGTCCAGGTTGCCAAGGTATTCGCTTATGTAGAGGAAATCATTCGGGATGAACCCGATACTGCTTTTCAACTGTCCTCCCAGGGCGAGATACCCGGATCCTGCCCCCTTTTTTACCGGACGGCTGTAGTTCGGGGCCATTCCCCTGGACCTCCTCAGCACGATTCGTTTCGATGGGGACGCGGTAAACCGGATCACGGAATCGTCCTGGGGGTGGATGATCCTCAGGGAATGTTCAAAAAAATAATCGGCCACCTCCCGGAGTTTTTCCCGGGCATCGGTTTCTGAATAACATATGGGAGAGCCGTGTATATTCCCGCTCGTGGCGATCAGGGGATGGGGAAAGGCTTCGGCCAGGAGCGCAAGGACCCCGGTGTAGGGGAGCATAACGCCGAGCTGGTCAAGCCCCGGGGCGATGGCCTCGAGAGCAGCCTGCCCCCTGTAGGGAATTGAAGAGAGCAATACAATGGGGCGTTCCACGGAGCAGAGGGCTGCTGCTTCCTCTGGTTGGACCCTCAGGTCTTCCTCCAGTTTTTCAAGGGAAGGGTACAGGACTGCAAAGGGTTTGGCGGGGCGCTTTTTTTTATTCCTTAGGGACCGTACAACCCCTTCGTTTCTGGCATCACAGCACAACAGGTATCCGGAGGTGTTTTTCAGGGCGATGATACTCCCTTCGGCAAGGAATTCAGCGAGCTGCTGAAAAGGGGTTTTACCTGGTATCTCCAGCCTCCCGCCATCCGGGTCCGCCATCCAGAAATCGATGCCACAGGTGGTGCAACTGTTTGTCTGGGAATGGAAGCGCCTGTCTGCCGGCTGGCCGTATTCCTGAAGGCATTGTGGACACATCCGGAAGACCTCCATACTGGTGTGTTCCCGTTCAAAGGGAAATGTCTCCGTCAGGGCCCAGCGGGGCCCGCAATTCACACAGCTTATAAAAGGGTACCCATACCGGCGGTTAGCCGGACCCAGTAGTTCCATATTGCATTCCGGGCACAGGGCGAAATCCGGGGTCAGTTGCAGATTGAGGTGGTCCGTTCGCGTGGATGGCACAATGCGGAACCCTTCAGGGTCTTCCCGTGGAATTTCCTCAAAATAGTGGTTGATGACCCTGGACACGGGAGGAGGTGACCCGGTCACCTCCCTGTAAAAATCCATTAAGGCCTCTTTGGGTCCGGTGGCGTAGATGATCACCCCATCCTCGTTGTTCGATACACTGCCCCTGACCTGGTGGATTTTGGCCAGACGGTAGACAAATGGCCGGAAGCCCACACCCTGGACCCTCCCCTGTACGACAATTCTAAAGGTGGTCTCCAACGGGAAGGTTTTGGGAGTATAGCTTCTGGCTTAAGGTTATTATTTTTTCAATGGCCTCAGGGATCGCCTTTTCCACTGCTTCGGAAAGGGCAACGCTCATGGGGTCGATCCGCTCAATCGAAATCGTAATGAGATAGAGGTCCGGTTGGTGCTCGAGCAGGTAAACAGCTTCGATCATATCCTTCAGCCCCAGGTCATGGACGCTGAGGGCGGTCGGAAAGTCCGAAGCAAACCTGGGTCGTAACACACTGACCGAACCGGCGGGTTTCCCGTCCATGGTGGCATCGACAAAGATCACCGTCCCATAGGCATGGAAACGGTCCAGCAGCAGGAACCCTCCTGTACCCCCGTCGAGAAGATCCAGGTAGGGGGGAAGTTCCCTTCCGGCCATTGCCTCGATCAGGCGAACCCCCACTCCTTCATCCCCCATCAGGTAATTGCCTACCCCCAGCACCAGGATGGTACCGGTTTTATCCTTTTCGAAATAAAAACTATCGCTGCTTATGGCGCGGGGTGTCTCAGAACGATCTTTCATAGGCAAATGAATTCAGGAACCCCTCAGGAAGAGGGACTGGTTTCCACAGGTGTTTTATCAACAGGGGGTGTGTCTTCCTGCAGTTCTTCAATGTCTTCATGGGCCAGGCGCTCCTCAGAAACGAATTTATACCCCCCGAACATGGAGGATACCTCCCCCCGTCCTTCCAGCCAGTCGTGATAAAAGACCAGGTAGACATGGATCAGGGTAAATAGAATGAACAGCCAGGTAGCCACATGGTGGATGGTCCGTACCATGAAATCTCCGCCAAACAGGGGGACGACCCAGGCAAACAGATCGGGCAGCCACCATCCTGAATTGTCGGCATACAAACCAAATCCGGTGAATACCTGTACAACCGCTATCACGAATAATGCGACATAGGAAAGGGCTGCGATGGAATTGTGTCCCACGCTGATATTCCGGATATCGTTCGTTTTGTCGTGCTGCAAAAGGATGTCTACCTTAAGTACGTGCAACATGTTCTTCCTCATCTTCGCGCTGAAGGGCAGAAATGCCTTCCAGCTGGAAAACCGGTTGCCCACAAAGGCCCAGTAGATGCGCAGGATCATGTTAAAGAAAAAGATATAGGCCGCCGTGAAATGGATAAACCTTACGGTTCCGAACCAGTACGACTCGCTGGCCTCTGCCCCGGAGAGGATCGCAGGGGGATCTGCGATAATAAAACCGGTCGTGGCCAGTACCGTGATGCAAAGCACATTGATCCAGTGGAATATCCGGACCGGGAGTTCCCACACATAAACGCGTTTATAGTTTTTGGATGGCATCTGCGTTGGTTTTAGATATCACAACTTGAAATATTCTGCACCTGGGAAAGGTGTTTACCATGCTCGTCATAAAGGTGGACGGCACAGGCAATACAGGGGTCAAAGGAGTGGATGGTCCTGATAATCTCCAGGGGAAGTTCCGGGTCGGCCACCGGAGTATCCAGCAGCGTCGACTCATAGGAAGACCGTTGTCCTTTGGGGTCCCTGGGCGAAGCGTTCCAGGTAGAGGGGACTACCAACTGGTAATTGGCAGTCTTACCGTCTTCGATCCGGATCCAGTGGGCCAGAGAGCCCCTGGGGGCTTCGCTGAAGCCAACCCCTTTGGCGGAAGCAGGCCATGAAGCCGGCTCCCAGTTTTCCGTATTGGCCATACGCGAATCCCCATTCTTTATATTGTTCATGAGGGTGGCGTAGAAATCCTGTGTCCACTGTGCAACCAGTTTGGTTTCAAGGCCACGTGCAGCCGTTCTACCCAGGGTGGAGAACAGGGCTTCGACCGGCACCTCCAGTTTGGAAAGGGCACCGTTAACCAGTTCCTGTATCTCTTCATTGCCACGGGCATAACCTACCAAAAGTCGGGCGAGCGGGCCTACCTCCATGGGGTTTCCTTTCCATCTCGGCGTTTTGATAAAGCTGTACTTCCGGTCCACATCCAATTGATCATAAGGAGGCTTGGGTCCGCTGTAATTAATATTGGTTTCCCCATCCCACGGGTGCCTTCCGGTATCTTTGCCTTCCGCATAGTCATCGTACCAGGAATTATTCACGAATTCCTCTATATCCTCATTGCGATGGTCGACATCGTAGACTTTGGAAAGGTCCCGGTTCAGGATTGCCCCCTGAGGGAACTTGAAGCTGGAAACATCCGCATACCCGTTGGTCGGGAAATCCCCGTAGCTCATATAGTTGCCGAAGCCTTTTCCTATGGCGCCCCAGTCCTTGTAGAAAGAGGCGATAGCCAGAAGGTCGGGCAGGTATACCTGTTCCACAAACTGCTGTCCTTCCTTAATCAGGCGTCCCACATAGGCCAGCCTCTCGGCATTGAGGCCTCCCGGGCTGTCTTCGTTGATGGCACAGGCCATACCCCCCACCAGATAGTTGGGGTGCGGGTTCTTACCGCCGAAAATAGTGTGAACCTTGACAATTTCCTTCTGCCATTCGAGGGCTTCCAG
>CBDUBB010000126.1:0-7106 GCA_965365265.1 uncultured Flavobacteriaceae bacterium | reverse complement strand
GGGACGCTGCTTATTGAAGCCACGATGATCGCCTGTAACATTCCGGCAAACATCAACCGGGAACGGTTTGGTTTCCAAACCTGGAAGGATTACGACGAGTCCCTTTTTAAAACGATCTATGAGGCCAGCCTGGCCCGAACTCGGGATTTTCCCTATACGATTACAGGTTATGACAAAGCGCCTTCGGCGGTTCGCAAAGCCGGGGAGAATATTCAGGCAGCTAAAATGTCCGATTTCATACGGGTTGAAAAACAGGACTTCTTCAAGACTGATAAACAATCAAAAGGCCCGCTTTTCATCATTGCCAACCCTCCCTACGGCGAGCGGCTCCCGGTGGAGACGGAATGGTTCTACCAACAATGGGGGGATACCCTGAAACAGCATTATACCGGTACGCAGGCATGGTTATTCACCGGAAACCTGGAAGGGCTTAAATATGTCGGGCTTCGTCCTTCCCGGAAGATCAAGCTGTTTAACGGCAGTATTGAGTCACGGCTGGTGCGATACGATATCTACGAGGGTAGTAAGAAGGCCAAAAAACAATAAGGGGGACTATTCCGTGATTTCCACAGGTTTTTTCCGCGCTTTTCGATAAATGGGGAGCAAATAGGTCAGGGTGTAGTTGAAACCCACCCCGAACCGGCTTCCATCTGTTTTACGGTTAAATCCCGGAATCCAGATGTTGGGAAGCACTTCTGAATCTTTATCGGTAATAAGAACGCCCATTCTGATGCTGGCCCCCATGTAAAAATTCGCAATCAGCTCGGCCTTTACTCCCAGGAGCAATTCCAGCCAGGAAGCATTCAGCCCGCTATATTCCCCGACCAGGTCGGTTCCTTCCGGAAAGGTATCCGGGTTCCAGTATCGGTTGCTGTCGTATAATCTGTAGTTGTTCAGGGTTTTGCTAAAGGTTGAAAACGCATACCGCGCCCCGACGAAAATACTGTTGTTCATTCCGTACCAGTTTTGATAGGTGTTGAAATCCACGCCCAGTTTGGCATAACTCCCTGAACTGGTAAAATCATAGAGCACGATCCTGTTGACATCATCTGCATTTTCCAATGCCTCCTCCACCGTTTTGGATTCATTCCCCAATTCGGCCGCCAGGTACAATCGCTGGCCGATCCTGAAATCCCCCACGATCTCAAACCCTTCATAGGTGTCGTTCAGGGCCGTGATCAGAGGGCGGCTGAGATCTATACCGACCCTAAGGCCATATACCTCGGATTTTTTGGTCGTATCCCGGGCGGTTTCCTGTCCGTACCCCCACAGGGAAAGCCAAAGGCATAGCAATGGGAAGTACTTAATGATAGATCGATACATGTCTGCTGTCCTGGGTTTGGACCGAGGTGGTGTCCACCTCGAGGGTTTGTATCCAGTTATCGCTGCCGTTTTCCAGCTGCCCATCGAGCTCTTCGTAGTTGGCTACAAAACCGCAGGCCCTTGAAATAAAGACTTCACTGGTCAGATAGGTAAGCCGAAGGGTGTCCGGATTACCGGTTTCGACGCCGTCCTCGTCCTCGGAATCCCGGATCAGTATAAAAGTGGTTTCTGATTCACCAGGACGCAGGGGCAGGGCGATGGAATCCAGGCTGGACCGGTCTGCAAAAGTGGAAACCGGGTCCCCGTTTTCCAGTCCGATCACCCTTAGTTGGTTTACGGCCTTGGGGGTTTCCGGTTGGGCACTGTCAAAAAACCGAATCACGAGCAGGGGGGTGTCTCCATCCACGCAGATGTCGTCCTTCTCACAGCTAACTACCCATAAAAAAAACAGGCCGCTAAACCACAAAGCCGTCAGAACCGGTTTGGAAGTTCGGAAAAAGTGTTTTAGCATACGGGATAAACTTACGGATTAGTCCGCCTCTGTAAAAGTACGATATTTTCCACGTGGTGTGTCTGTGGGAACATGTCCACCGGTTGAACACGGACAACCTCGTAGGACTCTTTCATCAGGGCCAGGTCCCGGGCCTGGGTGGCGCTGTTGCAACTGACGTATACAATACGGGATGGGGCTATGGAAAGCAACTGCGCAACCACGTCTTTGTGCATCCCGTCCCTGGGGGGGTCCGTAATCACTACCTGTGGGATCCCGTGGGTGTTCAGAAATTCCTCCCTGAAAAGCTCCTTCATATCCCCGGCGTGGAAGGAAACATTCTGGATCCCGTTCATTTGGGCGTTCTCCCGGGCGGCCTCGATGGCCTCGGGAATGGCTTCAATCCCGACTACGTTGCGGGCCTCACCGGCCACGAACTGGGCAATGGTACCCAGGCCCGTATACAGGTCATAAACCAGTTCATCGCCCGTTAAGCCCGCAAATTCGCGTACTTTTTTATACAGGGCGTAGGCCTGCTGGCTGTTTGTTTGGTAGAAGGACTTGGGAGTGATCCGGAATTTGAGGCCTTCCATTTCTTCAGTAATATGGGGTTTGCCCCAATAGTGCACCAGATCCAGGTCGTAGAGGGTGTCGTTCTGTTTGGAGTTGATCACGTAGTAAAGGGAAGTTACCTCTGGAAAACGGTCCCGGATGAATTCCAAAAGGGCTTCCCGGGCCTCTGCCTGTTCCTCATAGAACTGGAGCAACACCATAACCTCTCCCTTGAGGGTGTTACGGATCATCAGCGTGCGCAGAAAGCCCTCCTGTTTTCTGGGATCAAAAAAAGCAAGCCCCTTTGTTTCCGCATACTCCCGGATTGCCAGGCGGATGGCTTCAGCCGGTGGCGCCATAAGGTGGCATTCCTTTAGATCGAGCACTTTGTCCCACATCCCGGGGATGTGAAGCCCCAGGGCATTCCGGCTTGTCACTTCCCTACCTTCTGAAATTTCCCTGGGTTCCAGCCAACGGTTGTTTGAGAAGGAAAACTCCATTTTATTCCGGTAGTAGAATTTTTCGGCTGCAGGCAGGATCGGGTCAACGGGAGGCAACTCAACTTTGCCGATTCGAAGCAGGTTTTGGGTCACCTCCTTCTCCTTGAACCTGAGCTGGGCCCCGTAGTCCATCTGTTGCCATTTGCAGCCCCCGCAGGTTTCAAAGTGCACACATTTAGGGGTCACCCGGTCCGAGGAAGCCTTCAGGACCTCCGTTACGAATCCCTCGTAAAACCCTTTTCGTTTGCGAATAGTTTGTACGGAAACCACATCCCCGGGTACGGCATTCGGTATAAAAACGATCCGACCGTCCGGGGCCTTGGCAACTGCCTTTCCCCTTGCCCCGGCATCGATCACTTCAAGCGCCTCAAAATACGGCTTCACTTTTTTCCTTCCCATGCGGCAAAAGTAATTGCTTTTTGTGGATTCCACCTGGTAATTCCGATTGGGTTGGGGAACGAATATGCAGCTTGTCGGAACCGGGAGGGATTCGTGGAAAATTGTTGTAAACAGGCTCTAAATATTTGTACATTTAGCCCACTTCGCGGATGATTTCTCTCCCAAAGCAGGAATTGTGATTGGTTAATTTAAAATTTCGATTTCATGTCAGTTATGGAAAAGCTAGGTTCGCAGGAAGCAATGGAGCTAGAAGCGAAGCACGGGGCACAGAATTACCATCCGCTGCCAGTGGTACTGAGCCGTGGAGAAGGTGTTTTTGTCTGGGATGTCGAGGGCCGCAGGTACTACGATTTCCTCTCGGCGTATTCAGCTGTAAACCAGGGACACTGCCACCCCAGGATCATCAAAGCCCTCAAGGAACAGGGCGAGAAACTAACGCTTACATCCCGCGCCTTTTACAATGACCAGTTGGGACAATTTGAAAAATTTATCACCGGGTATTTCGGGTATGATAAGGTTTTACCCATGAATACGGGTGCAGAGGCCGTGGAAACCGCCATAAAAATAGCCCGCAAGTGGGGATATGAAAAGAAGGGCATCCACTCGAACAAGGCCAAGATCGTGGTATGCCAGAACAATTTTCACGGACGTACCATTACCATCATCTCCGCTTCCAATGATCCGATAGCCACAGAGAATTTTGGGCCTTTTACCCCGGGCATTACTGCCATTCGGTATGACGATCTGAATGCGCTCGAGGAAGTGATGGCGGACGATGTGGCTGCCTTTCTGGTAGAACCCGTACAGGGGGAGGCCGGGGTTTACGTGCCAGATGATGATTACCTAAAAGAGGCATATCGCATTTGCCGGGAAAACAACGTTCTGTTCATCGCAGACGAGGTGCAAACGGGAATTGCCCGTACGGGAAGGTTGCTCGCTACCTGTGGCAATTGCAGCTGTCCGGACAAGAACTGCTCCGGTACCCCTGACGTGAAACCGGACATTCTTATTTTAGGTAAGGCATTGTCGGGAGGGGTATTCCCGGTTTCAGCCGTCCTGGCAGACACCCCGATCATGGAAGTCATCCGGCCCGGGAATCACGGATCCACGTTTGGAGGGAACCCGTTGGCCTGCGCGGTAGCGGTTGCCGCCCTGGAGGTGGTCCGGGATGAAAAGCTCGCTGAGAAAGCCGATTATCTGGGAAAGCTGTTCAGGGAAAAAATGAAGGAGGTTATCAAGGAGACCGACCTGGTTCAGCTTGTACGGGGAAAAGGGCTGTTGAATGCCATCGTGATAAACGATACCGAGGACAGTTCCACAGCCTGGGAGATCTGCCTTGCCTTAAAGGAAAATGGGCTTCTGGCCAAACCCACCCATGGAAATATCATCCGTTTTGCCCCGCCCCTGGTTATGACCGAGGAGCAGCTTTTGGAATGCGTGGCCATTATCCGAAAAACCCTAAAGGAGTTCAGGTAGGAATACTAAAAAACCCGAAGCGCTGGCTTCGGGTTTTTAATGTTCGGTAGGGAAGAATCAGGAACGGATCTCCTTGATGCGCGCTTTCTTTCCGGTAAGGCCCCTGAAGTAAAAAATACGCGCCCGGCGTACCTTACCTCTTTTATTGACCTCAATTTTTTGAAGGGCAGGCATGTTGATGGGGAAGATACGCTCAACCCCAACGGTGCCGCTCATCTTGCGGATGGTGAAGGTCTCAGTAGCCCCGGAACCGCGGCGCTGTATGACCACCCCACGGAAGAACTGGGTACGGGTTTTGTCCCCTTCCTTAATTTCGTAATAGACTGTAATGGTATCTCCTGCAGAGAACTGCGGAAATTCCTTTGTCGCTATAAATTCGTTTTCTACAAATTTTACTAAAGACTCCATGGTTTTGCTTTAGGTTTGTTCAAACCAACATTCACGTTTCTCGTCAGAGGTTGATCCAAAATCGTGTGCAAAAATAAGCGATAAATCCCAATAGGCAAGAAAAATCAATCCATTTTTGGATCATCCTGGGTACCCAGCAGATCTGGTCTGCGCTCCCTGGTGCGCTTGTAAGCCTGTTCTTCCCGCCACGCCTCAATTTTACTGAAATCCCCGCTGAGCAGTACTTGCGGAACCTTCAGGCCCCGGAATTCCCTTGGACGGGTATAGACAGGAGGAGCGAGGAGGTTGTCCTGGAACGTATCCGTCAGGGCAGAAGTCTCATCGTTTAAAACACCTGGCAGCAACCGGATTACCGCGTCGCACAGGACTGCTGCTCCCAGCTCTCCTCCGGAAAGTACGTAATCCCCTATGGAAATTTCACGGGTCACCCAGAGGTCCCGGATGCGCTGGTCGATTCCTTTATAGTGCCCACAGATCACCAGGAGGTTTTGTTTAAGGGAAAGCTGGTTTGCCATACTCTGGTTCATCCGCGTCCCATCCGGGGTCATGTAGATGATTTCGTCGTAGTTCCTGCCCGCGGTAAGCTCCTGAAGGCAGCGGTCCAGAGGCTCGGCCATGAGCACCATTCCGGCGCCTCCGCCAAATTGATAGTCATCCACCTGTTTGTATTTGTTCGAAGCGTAATCCCTCAGGTTATGCAGGTGTACCTCGACGAGCCCCTTGTCAATAGCCCGTTTCAGGATGGAAGCGCCAAAAGGGCTTTGGAGGAGTTCAGGTAATACGGTTATGATATCGATTCTCATGGCCCGAAAACGGTTATGTATGATGGGGTGGAGCAGTCCAAAAATAGTGAAAGTAGCCTTCATCCTTTACCCATCCCAGGCGCTCGTACAGGGATTTAGCAGGATTGTCCACTGCTGTTTCCAGGGCAAGGCCCTTCGCCCCGTGGCGGAGACAGAATTCCTGGGCGGTTTTGAGCAGGCGCGCTCCAATCCCTTTGCCCCGGTGATCGGGTCTTACAAAGAGATCATTCAGAATGTAGATACGTATGAGTCCCACGCTCGAAAAGGAAGGGTAGAGTTGGGTGAATCCGACGGTTTCCCCTTCTATAATGGCTATAAATACAATGGAGTCCTTTTTCTGGAAGCGGTCTTCCAGGAATTCCCTGGCAGCCCCAGGATCAGAAAGCTGTCCGTAAAAAACCCTGTAGGCGTCCAGCAGCGGTACCAGCTCGGGGATATCATCCGCTATTGCTTCCCGGGTTGTCATTGGAATCAGGCGTGCGACGACCCTATTTGCCTTTTTTGTATTTGTTGATCTCGTCCTGTAACTGCCGGCTGATGCGCTGCTCCCGTTCCAGGGCTCTCCTTCTGTGTTCCTCGTATTCCGCCTCAAGATCACCAAGTTTTACCTTGGCTTCCTGGGTAAGGACATTGCTTCTGCGGTATTTGTAAATAAACAAGAGCAGGAAGAGCATTAAGACGATAATGATCGTCCACAGGATCAGGTTATAGGTCGTCTTTGAAACCTGGGCACCGAAAAAGGACATGCTGTCCTTTTCCTCGGTTACCTCTGTGAGTTGGGCCGTGGTGTTTTCAAGTTTGCCATTCAGGTCTTCGATGGTACCTTCATGCCTGGCAATGGTCGCCTTCAGTTCCGCGACTTTGGACCTCGATTCGCTCAGACTATCGAGGATGTTGCCCCGCAATTTGTCCAACTGGACTTTCCGTACCACCTCGTACCTCCTGCCTTCTGCATTGTAGTTCCCGGACTTCCGGTAGAGGAATTCAAACTGGCTTTCAATAGTTCCCCCGTCCAGGGAAGGTTCAGGTTCTCCCTCCTGGGACCAGGCAAAGCCCACCGTGAAAAAGGCCAGGCTCAGAATGACTTGTTTCAGTAGCCTCATGTCAGATTGTTCTTTGGTAATTAACGATTTAAGGAGCGACTAAAGTACTTCA
>CBDUBB010000125.1:0-7154 GCA_965365265.1 uncultured Flavobacteriaceae bacterium | reverse complement strand
CCGCCGTATTGCCGAGCGCCTTGGCATTCGCACCCGTGTGGTCAGGACCACATTTATTTACCTGACCTTTGCCACCCTGGGCTTTGGGTTCGCCCTCTACCTGTTCCTCGCCTTCTGGCTGAAAATCAAGGACCTGGTCTATACAAAACGAACTTCTGTCTTTGATTTATAAACCTATGTTAAGACTGATTCGTTCCAAAATTTATTTCGCCCTGTTCCTGGTATCCCTCATTCTGGTAATCGGGGTGCTGGGCTACCGCTTCATCGCGGAATTTACCTGGACGGAAGCCCTCTACATGACCATCATCACGGTTTCTACCGTCGGGTTCAGGGAAGTCAGACCCCTCAGTACCGAGGAACAGCTCTTCACCGTGGTACTGATCACGGCGAGCATATTCATTTTTGCCTTCGCCATTTCGGTAGTGACCGAATACATCCTCAGCAGAAACTCCCTTCAAACGTTAAAGAGAAAAAAAGTGAAACAGCAAATCGACCGACTCAGCAACCATGTAATCCTCTGCGGGTTTGGACGCAACGGGGCCCAGGCCGCAGCCCGCCTCAAGGCCTACAAACAACCCTTTGTGGTAATTGAAAAAGACCGGGACATAATCGAAAAATACGAGGAGGAGATCCTTTTCGTCGAAGGGGACGCCAATGAAGACGAGGTCCTCCTTGCTGCGGGTCTTGAAAAGGCGCGGTATTTGATCGTCACCCTGCCGGATGATGCCGCCAACCTGTTTGTGGTACTTTCAGCCCGCCAGTTAAACAAGAAGCTTTTCATCATTAGCCGGGCTTCTCAGATCACCTCCCAGAAAAAGCTGCAGCTTGCGGGTGCAGACAAAGTGATCATGCCAGACAAGATCGGTGGAGACCACATGGCTTCCCTGGTGGTCCTGCCGGATTTGATCACTTTTATGGACAAGCTATCCCTGGAAGGCGAGCATACCACAAACCTGGAGGAGGTCCAAATAGAGGACTTCACCAACCAGCTCGATTGCAATACCCTTCGCGACCTCGACCTGCGCAAGAAAACCGGCTGTACCATAATCGGGTATGTAAAGCCGGATGGAACCTATATTATCAATCCGGAGGCTGACATGCCCCTGCAACCCAAAAGCAAGGTTATCGTACTCGGCAGACCTGACCAGATCCGAAAACTCAACCAGATGTTCCACATCGGAGAGGGGTAAGATGCGCCACACCTTTGCTATTCCGGGGTCCGATGGTTCGCCTTCCCCTGGTCAAACTCCTGTGGTCGGGCTGCCCTGAAATTCCCCTAAATACCCATCTGGTTTTAATTTAAGGATTTGATAGGGTAATTTTTTTTTTGGATATTGCCTGACCTTTAAACTAAAACCATCTAACTCATCCATCCTTTATGAAGCGTTTATTTTCCATTTTGCTCGGTTTCCTGGGCCTGGCGGTTACAGCCCAGGACTTGCAAGTGAAAGAAACCATCAGTAATCCCTCAAACCGAATCAATGACGGTGTCATCCGCCTGGAAGTTACCGGGGGGCGGCCTCCGTATACCTATAAATGGAGCAACCAGGGCACACCCCTTAACTCGAACCGGGCGACCGGCCTGGTGGAGGGCGTCCCCTACGAGGTGGAGATCTTCGATGCGCAGGGGAATACGGCAACCCGGGTCTACACGGTACCCACTGAGGCGATCACGGAAATCTTCAACGGGGCCATGACCCCTGCGGTCAGCGCCCTGGGGTCTGTGCTGTTCTGGGATCCCTTCGCTGCCACAGGAATCTACGACCCCGTGGTCTACACCAATTCCAGGCGCATTGCCATCCCCGGGTGGTCGCCTGAAGTCAGTGACCGCTACGTACTCAAAAAGTGGATCCGACCCGAGGGGTCCAAGGTTAACAAGGGGGACCCCATTGCCACCATATCCCGCGATAACGGTTCCGATCTTACTGTGACCGCTGACGCCAGGGGAACCCTGAACCACCTGGTTACCGAGGGAAACGTTATCTATAACTCAGAGAATACTAAGGATGTAATTGAACAGGGAGCCCATTACCTGGCGAAAATTGAATACGACGAACCCATTACCCTGACCCACCCGAACGGGGACCCGATAACCAAGGGCATCCCCTTTATCGTGATCTGGCTCGTACTCGGGGCTACATTCTTTACCCTCCGGATGGGCTTTATCAACCTAAGAGGTTTCCGTCACTCCATTGCCCTTGCCAAGGGTACCTATGACGATCCGTCCGCCCCGGGACAGGTTACCCACTTTCAGGCATTGGCCACAGCCGTTTCCGGCACGGTGGGGCTTGGGAATATCGCGGGTGTTGCCGTGGCCGTATCCCTCGGGGGAGCGGGTGCTACTTTCTGGATGATCGTATGTGGACTGCTGGGAATGTCCTCCAAATTTGTGGAGTGTACCCTGGGGGTCAAGTATCGGAGTATCCTCCCGGACGGCCGGGTTTTTGGCGGGCCGATGAACTACCTGCGCTACGGCCTGGAAAAAAGGAACCTAAAGGGGTTGGGGAAGGTACTCGCCGGGCTTTTTGCCGTCCTTTGTGTAGGCGCATCCTTCGGAGGCGGTAACATGTTCCAGGCAAACCAGTCCTTTGAACAGCTGGCCGGGCAGTTCACCGTCCTGCAGGGCAACGGTTTCTGGTTTGGCGTGGTAACGGCCATCCTTGTAGGTGTGGTAATCATCGGGGGAATCAAAAGTATCGCTAATGTAACGGGTCGTATCGTACCCCTGATGGCCTCTATCTATGTGATTGCAGCCCTGGCTGTGATCATAATGAATATACAGAATATAGGCGGTGCCTTCTCCGCCATTGTGGACGGGGCATTCAGCCCTTCGGCTCTTAAGGGTGGCATTATAGGCGTACTGATCGTCGGCTTCCAGCGGGCGGCCTTTTCCAATGAGGCCGGGGTCGGTTCGGCTGCCATTGCGCACAGTGCGGTGAAGACCAACAACCCTCCCTCAGAGGGCTTTGTGGCCCTGCTGGAACCCTTTATCGACACCGTGGTGGTTTGTACCCTTACCGCACTGGTATTGATTTTTACCGGCATGCACGAAGTGGAAGGCATGGCGGGCGCACAGCTCACCTCGGATGCTTTCGGAAGTGTGATCTCCTGGTTCCCCTATGTTCTTGGGGTAGCCGTTTTCCTCTTTGCCTTTTCCACCATGATTTCGTGGTCCTATTACGGCATGCGCGCCTGGACGTACCTCTTTGGAAAAAGCAAAAAGGCCGAGATGGTATATAAGATGTTGTTCCTCGTCTTCGTAGTGATTGGAGCTTCTGTGAGCCTTGGGGCAGTACTGGACTTTTCGGATATGATGATCCTGGCCATGTCCTTCCCGAATATCATCGGGTTGTACATAATGTCCGGGGAAGTTCGCAAGGACCTCGACGATTACTGGCACAGGCTTAAAAACAACCAGTTGTTCCGGAAACAAAAACAGCCTGCAAAATAACCACAGTCTCAGCCCTTACTTTAGGGGCATGAGGCGACCAGGACCCCACTTCGGCAACCATCCAAGAGTCCGGAGTGGGGTTTTTTATTTTCTCCTCGTACTGGTTCTGGTACAACTGGCCACCTGGGGGGTGGCCCGGATCTTCAGGCTGCGCGAGGGTGAAGGCCTTGTAAGACCGGACACTCTGAAACAGGCGGCGCTGGACCGTCTCAAAGCACAGCTTCCGCAGGGAAGGGGCTGGACCCTGCGCCCCTTTGACCCCAATGGACTGGAAGACTTTAAGGGTTATCTGCTGGGAATCCCGCACCAGGCCCTGGACAGTCTATATGCTTTCCGCAGCAGGGGAGGAGTGCTTTACAACTTGGAACAGTTCAGACAGGTAAGCGGACTTCCCGACAGCATTGTTCAGAGGCTTAGCCCTTATTTGGCGTTCCCCGCCTACGGGAAACGGACCCGGGGGAAAGCCCCCGGGCAGAACCCCGCCGGCAGGGACCTCAATGCGGTGTCTGCCACCGAACTACAAACCGTTTCAGGTATCGGACCCGTGTTGTCTGGGCGCATTATAAAGTTTCGGGACGCCCTGGGTGGTTTCCTGGACCCTTCCCAATTATTCGATGTCTATGGCCTGAGACCTGAAGTGGCCCGAAGGGTTATGAAGGCATTTCCCCTGGAGTCGATCCCCTCTGCCAAACGGGTATCCGTCAATAAAGGAACTGTGGAAGAACTCGCCTCCCTGCTCTACCTTTCACCTGAAATGGCTGAGGCCATCATCGCCCGGAGGGATAGCCTGGGACCCTATCAAAGCCTTGAGGAACTCCGCCAGATCAAAAGTATTCCCAAAACTAAAATTGACAGAATTGCACTATATTTGGAGCTCTAAAAAAATTGCTATGATTACTGAAACTTCATCTTCCGTGAATTTCGAGTATTCAGAGACCCAACTCCATGTGGCTGAGTCTGCCCGCAAATTTGCAAAGCAGTATATCGAGCCGCACATCATGGAGTGGGACGAGGCCCAGACCTTTCCTGTCGAGGTATTCAAAAGAGCCGGGGAACTTGGTTTTATGGGCGTCCTGGTGCCCCAGTCACTGGGTGGTTCCGGTCTCGGGTATCACGAGTATATCGCGATCATTGAAGAGATTTCCAAGGTGGATCCTTCCATCGGACTTTCGGTGGCGGCCCACAATTCCCTTTGTACGAACCATATTCTAATGTTTGGAGATGCCCAGCAAAAGGAACGATGGATCCCCCGACTTGCCAAAGGGGAGTGGATCGGCGCCTGGGGGCTTACCGAGCACAATACGGGTTCCGATGCCGGGGGGATGAATACCACCGCCAAAAAAGACGGGGACCACTGGGTTCTTAACGGCGCAAAGAATTTCATCACCCACGGGAAGAGTGGGGACGTCTCTGTAGTAATCGCCAGAACCGGGGAGAAAGGAGACAGCCGCGGGATGACGGCCTTTGTAGTGGAGAAGGGCACCCCGGGGTTCAGCAGTGGGAAAAAGGAAGACAAACTGGGGATGCGGGCCAGTGAAACGGCCGAACTTGTGTTTGACAACTGCCGTATCCCGGATGAAAACCGGCTCGGGCCTGTAGGGGAAGGTTTTATTCAGTCGATGAAAGTCCTTGACGGGGGGCGTATTTCCATTGGGGCATTGTCTCTCGGAATTGCCAAAGGGGCCTATGAGGCTGCCCTGAAGTATTCCAAAGAACGGGTTCAGTTTGGAAGGCCAATAAGCCATTTCCAGGGAGTCTCCTTCAAACTGGCCGATATGGCCACCGAAATAGAGGCTGCGGAACTAATGGTTCACAAAGCCGCCTTTTTGAAGAATACGGGAAAACCCGTCACCCGTCTGAGCGCCATGGCAAAGATGTACGCTTCCGAAGTCTGCGTCCGGGTAGCCAATGAAGCTGTACAGATCCACGGCGGATATGGCTATACCAAGGATTTTCCGGTGGAGAAATTCTACCGGGATGCCAAATTGTGCACCATTGGGGAAGGGACCACGGAAATACAGAAAGTGGTCATCGCGAAAAATATTTTGAAGGATTAGATAGAATTATAAGGAATGGGTGTATATTTGCACCCGCAAATCTAAAAGAAAGGAGGTTGTAGCCTATGTTAATAATTCCAGTTAAAGAAGGAGAAAACATCGATCGCGCGCTCAAGCGATTCAAGCGCAAGTTCGACAGGACAGGTAGGATGCGACAGCTGCGCAAGCGTCAGCAATTCACAAAACCTTCTGTAGAAAGACGGCAACAAATTCTAAAGGCGAGGTATATCCAACACCTGAGGGATCAGGAGGATATTTAATTCCCTAAGCCGAACGATAGAGAGCCCGGGCCCCAATTTTGGACCCGGGCTTATTTTTTTCCGGGCTTTTGTACCTTTAGGCTATGTCCGTAGATCACTTCCGTAAGTACCTATCCCTTGAAAAGCAGTATTCGGCCCATACGGTCAGGGCCTACCTGCGGGATTTGGAACAATTCCGGCAGTATTGCAGTGAAGGGCACGGTGATGCCCCCATCGCATCCATGCCTTATTCTGTCATACGGTCATGGATTATATCCCTAATGGAATCCGGATATGGCAACCGGACGGTCAACCGAAAAATAGCCTCCCTCAAGTCCTATTATAAATTTTTGCTGCGGAAGGGCCAGATCACTTCAAGCCCTCTCTCCGCCCACCGACCCTTGAGAACCGACCGGAAACTGGAAGTGCCTTTTTCCGTTCAGGAGATGCAGAGACTTCTGTCCGACTGGAATGAAGATGAAGGCTATGAAGGACTGAGGGACCGCCTCGTTTTGGAATTATTCTATACCACCGGGATACGACGGGCAGAGCTGATCGGCATCCGCATGAAGGATCTGGACCTCCCCGGCGGCACCCTGAAAGTGCTGGGGAAACGGAACAAGCAGCGCATCATCCCTCTGGTCCACAATATCCGGCCCCTGATAAGCCAGTACCTCAATGCGAGGCAGGAGGCCTTCCCGGAATCTGAATCCCAACATCTTTTCCTCTCAGGATCAGGCAATAAAATGTATGAAACCCTTGTTTATAGGATTATAAATAAATACCTTAGTAAGGTATCGGAGAAGGCGAAAAAAAGTCCGCACATCCTTAGGCATACCTTTGCGACCCACATGCTGAACCAGGGAGCTGATATGAATTCCGTGAAGGAACTTCTTGGACACGCCTCCCTGTCTTCCACGCAGGTCTACACGCATAACAGCATTGCCGAGTTGAAGCGGATCCACCTTGAATCCCATCCTCGCAGCGAGGAATAGGGGAGGTCATTTAAAAACCTTTAAACTCAATCAGCCCATGAAGGTAACTACCCAATCCGTCAATTTCAACCCTGACGGAAATCTCATCGACTTTGTTGAAAAACGAATGAACAAACTCGATCTTTTCTACGATCGTATCACAAGTGCAGAAGTCTATCTGAAGGTGATCAACACCAACGAGGTAAAATTGCATGTGCCCAAGGAGGTTTTCATAGTCAAAAAACGTTGCAGGACTTTTGAGGAGGCAGTTGATTCCGCCTGTGGTTCCCTGGAGCGAAAACTGGTAAAAAAGAAAAAGAAACCCAAGGTCCACAGCTCCCTAAAATTTTCGTGAAATTGTTTTGAATAAATAAATATTTATCTACATTTGCAGTCCGTTAGAAATAGCGGACTTTTTTATGCGGTAAAAAGG
>CBDUBB010000124.1:0-7155 GCA_965365265.1 uncultured Flavobacteriaceae bacterium | reverse complement strand
CAGTAGGAATTACGGATCCCCTGGGCGCGCCAAACGTAGGCTGGCCCCCTCCAGGAACCGTTGTCCTGCATGCCACCATACACATTATACGGAAATTCGTTATCCACACTTACATGGTAGAACTGCCCCACCGGAAGGTTGCCGATAAAGCGCCAGGTCTTGCCGCCGTCCCTTGTGATGTTCATTCCCCCGTCATTCCCGTCGATCATGAACTGTCCGTCCGTAGGGTGGATCCACCAGGCATGGTGGTCCGGGTGCACCCCGTTATCAACCCCGTAGGCGGGCATCAGCTGCCCGAAACTCCGGCCCCCGTCCTCCGATACGTTCACATAGGTAAAGACGGAATAGACCCGGTTCTCGTTCTCGGGGTCCAAAAAGATGTCGGAGTAATAAAAGGGTCGGTTGCCAATGTCATCTCCGTCGTTTATTTTCTTCCAGGAAAAGCCGCCGTCCACGGATTTGTAGAGGGCATTTTTTTTGGATTCCACCAGGGCATAGATGATATCGGGTTTACCACCGGCTATCGCCAGGCCCATACGGCCAAGGTCTCCCTTGGGCAGCCCGTCTTTTTCGGTGAGGTGTTTCCAGGTCCTGCCCCCGTCGTGGGTCATGTAGAGCCCGGATCCGGGGCCACCTGATTTGAAGAACCAGGGATCCCGCTTGTGTTCCCACATGGCCACCAGGAGTTTGTTGGGGTTGGTCGGGTCCATGACCATGTCGGCTACCCCGGTCCTGTTGTTTACAAAGAGGATTTTCTCCCAGGTCTCCCCCCCGTCCGTTGTTTTATAAACGCCCCGCTCAGCGTGTTCCCCCCAGGGGGAACCTATGGCCCCGACATAAATCGTATTCGGGTCCGTCGGGTCTATAAGGATTCGGTGGATATGGCGTGTCTGTTCAAGGCCCATCAGCTGCCAGGAGCGGCCTGCGTCCAGGGAGCGGTAAATGCCGTATCCCCCGTTCAGGGAATTCCTGGGGTTGCCTTCCCCTCTCCCTACCCAGAGAACAGACGGCTTGGATTGCTGAATGGCCACAGCCCCGATGGAAGCCGTCACCTCCTTATCGAAGATGGGTTCCCACTTGATACCCCCTGAAGTGGATTTCCACAGTCCGCCGGATGCTGTACCCACGTACATGATATCCGGCTCAGAGGTAACCACATCAATGGCCGTAACCCGGCCGCTCATCCCGCCAGGACCAATGTTCCGCGGCTTGAGATCGCCTGCGAGGTTCATATTTAATTCCGGAGCGCTCAGGGAAAGGGATGCCAGCAGCATCAGAGAGAAGAAAAATCGCTTCATGAATCGTTTGAATTAGTTAGCGACCAAAGGTAGCAAAATGGGGTTTTGGATTTCTTAAAAGGATGTTAAGGAAGGGGAGTGGGAGTTGGCAGTTGGCAGTGGCAGTGGGCAGTTGGAAAATCTTCGTTTAAGGTTCAAGGTTGAATGGACAATGTTCAGGATTCCCGGCCTTAAACCTTCCGGAGCTTCGCCGGTGAGAAAGGTTGCTAATTTGTATTAAATCAGATTAATAGTCACTGCCCCATATTATTAACCTACCTTTGCCGCTTGATTTATAAACAAGGTTCCAGGAAACAGACTCGAATGGAATCACAAGATCCATTACGATGACATTTGAACAACTGGAATTGATTGCGCCTATTCAGAAGGCGCTTAAAGAAGAAAACTACACGGCTCCCACGCCTATTCAGGCCCAGGCGATCCCGCACCTGCTTAAAGGGAGGGATATCCTTGCCAGTGCCCAGACGGGTACGGGAAAAACAGCGGCCTTCGCCATTCCCATCCTGCAACAACTGGCGCAGGACCCAACCCCCCGCAAGGGGAATCGCCCTATTCGGGCCCTCATCCTGACCCCGACCCGGGAGCTCGCCCTTCAGATAGGGGAGAGCATGAGTGTCTACGGGCGGTTTACCGGAGTGAAGAACACCGTTATATTCGGAGGGGTGAACCAGCAAAAGCAGACAGATGCCCTTCGCAGGGGCGTCGACATCCTGGTGGCCACCCCGGGCAGGCTGCTTGACCTTATGGACCAGGGGTTTATCCGGTTGGATAACATTCAGTACTTCGTACTTGATGAGGCCGATCGCATGCTGGACATGGGTTTTATACATGATATCCGCAAGGTTCTGGCCCGACTGCCCCGCAGACGGCAGTCCCTGTTCTTTTCGGCCACCCTGCCCGATACCATTGTAGACCTGTCCCGAAACATCCTCTCAGATCCGGTTAAAGTGGCCGTAAATCCGGTATCATCGACGGCTGAGACCATTCAGCAGTACCTGTACCACACCAATAAAGCGAACAAGAATGAACTTTTACTCCATATTTTGGAGGATCCCGACCTGGATCAGGTACTCCTTTTTTCAAGGACCAAGCACGGGGCCGACCGGATTTGCCGCACCCTGAACAAAAAACGTATCCGGGCGGCTGCCATCCATGGCAACAAATCCCAGAACCAGCGGCAAAATGCCCTTCGTGACTTTAAGGACGGAAAGGTCCGTGTACTGGTTGCCACCGATATTGCCTCCCGCGGCATCGATATTGACCAGCTCAGGTACGTCGTCAATTTCGATATCCCAAATGAGCCTGAGACGTATGTCCATCGGATCGGGCGTTCCGGCCGGGCCGGGGAAGAAGGAGTATCCATTTCCCTTTGTGAACCAGAGGAAAATTCCTACATCAAATCCATTGAGAAACTGATCGACCAAAAGATCGAGCAGGTGGCCGACCACCCCTTTCCGCAAACAGACCGTCCCATGACGGCTGAGCAAAAGCGGGAATTCGAGAAGGAGAAGGCACGCAAGCGGCAGGCGTATTTTGAATCCCGGAGGCAACACTCCGGCAGACAGGGTATGAACCGGAAGCCGGGTAAGGGCAGACGCTAACAGGCAGGGGGTGGCCAAAGGATCCTAGCCGTACTATCCCTAAATGAATCCTTAACTGCAAAAAAGCCCCAGGAAAGGTCAGTTTCCAATGGAGATCAGGGGCCCAACTGACCCCGCCCCGTTATTTGCCATGCTCATCAAAACCTGCATGACGGTAAACGTATTCTTGGACTTTACATCCCGGTCGTCGATGTAGTACCAGTATCCGCGGTACTCAATGGCCTGGAAGGCATAGTCCGGCTTATTATCCGCCACTCGGATGTGGATCAGGTCCGGGTCCTCGGGAATAAAGGTGTCCAAAGTCCGTCCCTCCGTCACATGGTCCTCCGGAACCTCAATATACCAGGAGATATTGGACAACATCTCCATGATGGAGTGGGTCTGAACAACAATTTCGTTTTTTTCTTCCACGATCACCCCGTACTCAATATCAAAGACGTGGGCATCCTGATCGAGATTCAACAGCGCTTTAAAGCGGGTAATTGAATTTTTTATGGCTTCTGTCCTGGGTTTTTGGGGCAGGACCAAATCGACATCCACCTTGGGCCAGTCCCCTTCGAAATGCATTCCCAGGGCCCCCGCATACTGGAGCTCGTGGAGCACGTCCAGCAATTCGTGAAACTGAGGGTCCCCCTGTCGGCGTTCATCTGGAGTGCCCACCTCATTGTGAATCCCGTTGATCATGGAATTGGTCAGGCGCATTAGGCGATGGGCTGACCAGCCCGACTGAATCAGGAAAAAGATCACCGAAGGCGGCAGGGGGGTCAGCAGGCTCTGGGAAAATGCCTGACCTGACATCGGGGTATAGGTGATCGTGGGGCGATCCGACCAGCTGCCACTTACATTGCCGCCAAGGGTATTTCCGAACGGGCTCCCATTCGCATTAACGCCGGTTGTGCCCGACCGGGAATAGGAGTTAATTACGGATGCCACACTTAGGAACCGGGGCATTTCCAGGTACCGCAGGCGGACGATATTCAGCAACAACTGCTCGTTTTCCTGATCCGCGATACGTTCATTGTAATTAAATCCGTCATGAGGGATGGTCTTGGGCCCCATGGATTTGCAGGAGGAAAGGAGAAGGGCAGCAAAGAAGACTATTACTGCTGAGGAAGAAGGGATCCTGCAGGAAATAATCCCTTTCCCGGGTTTGGTTAGGCGTAATGGCATGGTTGGTCTGGTTGTTTTTTGTCATTTTAAATATAATTATTAAAACCATATTCCAAGTAGAGTGTCCTATTTATTCGCTGGTGTTACATCTAAACCATCGACCGGAGCGGTGAACAGGGAGCAGTTAACTTCCGCAGCTCATTTATGCGAATTACGTATCTTGGAATGGTAATGGGCCATAAGAATTCAGCAGCGACCTATACGTTTTACATGACGAACCGCTACAGGTGGGCCATCAGCCTGAGTACGGGGGTATTCATGTATTTATTCCTCATTGCTTTTCTTCCTTTCGGGGTGAGCAATTACAATCCGGACCATCAGCACAGCCTCTACTTCCTGACCGAGGTGGGAAAGTTCATGGTCCTAACCATTGCCCTGTCATTGTTCTGTGAATTCCTGATAAAACCAAGGGTGATCCGAAGAGCTACTAAAGGCCCGGTCATTGGCTGGTCGGTATTCATGCTGGCTGTCCTGGGGTTGGGGAACTACCTGCTTTACAACTGGATGGGAAATTGGCATGACCTGGGCTGGGTAAGTGCAGCAAGTTTTGTTGTGAATTGCAGCTCAGTATTCGTATTTCCCTTTCTGGGGGTGTTTTTTTATTTCAGGTATCGCATGCTCAATGAGCATATCAGGAAAATGGCCTTTCATTTGGAAGCTTCTGCGTCCCCTACAGAATTGATTCATTTCTCCGGGCAGGGCAAAACCGATACGTTTTCCATATCCAGTTCTGATTTTCGCTATGCCCAGGCACAGGATAATTATGTAGCCCTGTTCTATATGAAAAACGGGATCCTCCAGAAGGAACTCATCCGGAGTACCCTCTCGGAATTGCTGGAGAATACGAACTGGAACTTACTCATGCGCTGTCACCGCTCCTTCGCCGTAAACCTGCAACAGCTGCACTCCGTCTCAGGCGGATCTCCGCTCCAGCTCTATCTGCAGGATGTACCGGAACCCATTCGGGTTTCCAGGACCTATCGTTCCGATGTGCTTGCCCGGCTAAAAGAGGCCTCTGGGGATTCCTGAAATCCCATTCACCCCAAATAGATTGATTTCGCCACAAACCCCTGCCCTGACAGTAACAGAAGGAGGGGTGAACCTGTCTTCCTTTCAAAACAAGTTCAACCAAAAACCAGAAATCATGAAAGTATTTAACCAACAGTTTAGAAAGTATGCAACACTTTTATTGTTGTTTATGACCGTATTTGCACTGAAGGCCCAGTCGGAGCCTGTCCCGGCCAAAAGTACGGAGGCCATTTTGCAGGAATTCGTTCAAAGCTACCAAACGGATCCGATGGCCTTAGACGCGTATTTCGGCATCAAGGTAGGCGATCAATGGTGGCACGTGAAGGTTCAACGTCAGGAGCGCCCGTATCGGGTCGGAAAGAAAAAACAGTATACCTTCCACGATCTTGGACCCCATGAGGTCACTTTGTCTGAGGGCCAGCCTTCAGAGCCCACCTGGTATTTCCGGTTTGACGACAGGAGTGTGCTGGAGAAATTCTACACCAAGTCCCTGATGGCCGGGACGGCTGCTGCCAAATCTACGGGGGCCGATATAGTTACTTTTGACATAGAGGATATGGAAGGCTTTGAATCCACCCATGGAGACACCTCCCGGGCCTACATCGTTATGGAACACTTTTGGAAGCCAGACGCTGTTGAGGTTACCCGATTCAGCCGGGACAGTTCGTTGCCCACCCATGGGGCGTCCATAGTTTCCCTTTACATGATGAAGGACAAGCGCATCTCCTGGTTTACCCTTGGCCAGGAGGAGGTAGCCAATGGCGACCGGGGGCTGGATAAGGGCCAGTGCCCGAACCTTTTTATTATCACCAAGGGAAAAGGCAAGGCCCAGATCGGGGAAGAGGAAATCGACCTGGAACCCGGGATGAGCGTTTTTGTGGGGCCCTATGTCAAACACGTATTTTACAACCCGAACCCGGAACCCCTGGAAGGGATCCTGGTCCTGTACGGGGATAATATCGATTATGCAAAGGGTCAGTCCTATCCGGACTTCCTGGAAAAACAGGCTGAATTCTACGCCGAAAATGAGGCGGATGTACGCGCCAAACAGGTAGCGGAACGCAAAACTGGTACGGCGGGCAGCGGCAAGGAGTAGGCCTTTTGAGAATCCAGGTTGAGTTGTGCTCAGGTAGGTGTTTTTGATGATGGGCGGGGGGCATCCCCCGCCCATATTCAATGTAAGGATCAGAGCTGCAATTTCATAGCATAGGTATTAGGGATGGGGCCAGGGCTTTTTACGGCCCCTGAAATTTATGTCGAAACCACTTGGATATTATTTGGCACACGGCAAATTTTAGGTTGTAAATCCCTAACTTTATAGGTCAAATCAGCTGCCTTGAAAAACCTTTTTATTTATTACCTGGCAATCCTGCTTCCGATCGCAGTTATCCTGTTTCTCTATGGAACCGAGGTAATTGGGTTCACGACCCTGCTGGTTTTGATCATTGGCTATCTGCTCATTTATCGCACATGGACAGATGGTTCCCGCCTGGCAGCGAAGGGTATCATCTCAAAAAAAGACCGCTGGAAAATGATGCTGCCCGGCATGCACATGAAGCATTTTACCGAATTGTATTTGAAATAGCCTTTCTTTCAGGCAGAAACCTCCATTCATTTATTTTTTATGGCACGAAGAAATATTTTGCTCTCCGTAAGCGCACTGCTTGTCATTTTGGTAGCGGCGACTAGTTGTAAAAGGAATGCTCCCGCTACGATTGACAAGGAAATCACCGCTGTGGAAAACAGCCTTATTCCGTCGGTGGTAGTGGAAGGGGATTCAATTCCTTCCTTTAATCTTATGGACCGGATGGAGCACTACAACGTTCCCGGGGTGAGTATCGCAGTGGTAAGGAATGGCGAATTGCAATGGGCAAAAGGCTATGGACTGGCCAATACCGAAACCGGACAGGAGGTGACTGCGCGCACCCTCTTCCAGGCGGGTTCCATCAGCAAACCCCTGGCCGCGCTTGCAGTGCTCAAGCTTTGGGAGCAAGGACGGGTTGATCTGGATGCGGATGTCAATACCTATCTCACTGGCTGGAAGGTGCCGGATACGG
>CBDUBB010000123.1:0-7166 GCA_965365265.1 uncultured Flavobacteriaceae bacterium | reverse complement strand
GATCGCCAACCACCTGAAGGCCCTTGGTATCGAGGTTCAGACCGGCGTGGCACATACGGGAGTGGTTGGCATCCTCAAAGGGAGTCAGGCAGGTAAAGTAGTCGCCCTGAGGGCCGATATTGATGCCCTACCCGTAACGGAGCGCAATGACCTTCCCTTCCGGTCCGAGGTCACATCGGAATTCCTCGGGGAGAAGGTTGGCGTGATGCATGCCTGCGGGCACGATACCCACACGGCCATCCTGATGGGGGTTGCCGAAGTACTCGCACAAAACAGGGACAAAATAAAAGGCACGGTGAAATTTATCTTTCAGCCTGCTGAGGAAGGCCCACCCCCCGGGGAGGAAGGCGGTGCCCTGCTTATGGTCAAAGAAGGCGTGCTGAAAAACCCGGATGTGGATGCCATTTTCGGGCTCCATATCAATTCCCAAACCCCAGTGGGGGTTATCCGGTACAAATCGGGCGGAACCATGGCAGCCGCCCAGAGCTTTACCATTCAGGTGAAAGGAAAACAGAGCCACGGCTCACAGCCCTGGTCTGGAGTGGATCCTATCCTGATCAGCGCCAAGATCATAGACGGGTTGCAGACCATTATTAGCCGGGAGGCAAACCTGACCAACGAGGCTGCGGTGATCACTGTGGGCAAGATCAAAAGCGGGGTGCGTTTCAATATCATACCCGAAAGCGCGGAAATGCTGGGAACCATCCGGACCCTTGATTACGGAATGAAGGACCTGATCAACAAGCGGATGATGGAAATGGTCCCTGCTATTGCAAAAGCCTATGGAGGGGAGGCGCGCATCGAAATAAAGGATGCCACGGACATTACCTTTAACGATCCTGAGTTGGTAAGTCAAATGATTCCTACCCTGAAACGGGTGGCGGGGGACGAAAACATCCAGACCCAGAAAGCGATTACAGGGGCAGAAGATTTTTCATATTTCCAGCGGGAGGTACCCGGGTTTTTCTTTTTCCTCGGAGGAATGACCCCCGGGAACGAGGAACCCTTCCCCCACCATACCCCTGACTTTAAGATCGACGAGGCCGGCCTGATGCTGGGTGTAAAGGCCCTTACAGAACTCAGCCTGGACTATCTGAACAAAAGCTGAACCTTTCAGATTTTTAAAAAAGGGGTGTAAAGAAATTCCTTCGGATGGCTTTTTTGGCTGCCGGGGGAATCTCTTTTTATGCCCTAAACAACCTATCTTTGAAAAAAATTCTACGGGTATTATGAAAGTTATACTGAACTACATTCCCCTTACAGGAATACTTTTACTTCTCCTTACCCTGCCCCAGGGGCTTTTCGGACAGCGGAAAAGCGAATTGCTGGATCGTATCGACAGTCTGCAGGCCGAAATCCGGCAACTTCAAACCACTGTTTCCCAGGCACAGGCGAAGGAAAAAGCAAGCCTGGCAAAGGCGGAGTCCTATGAGGCACAGGTCGTTGAACTAAAGGATGCCAATGCCACTCTCCTGAAAAACCTCGGAAGCTTTGCCGATGTTTCCAACAAAAAATCAGATGCCCTTACCCAGGCCCTGGCGTCCCTGAATGCCAAGGAGCAACAACTCAGCGGTATTGTAGAAACCCTGGGAAGCAATGATTCTACCATTATAGCCCTATTGAATGACGCCAAGAGGACACTGGGGGAAAACGCCCGGTTGAAAGTCGCTGCGGGAAGCCTGGTCATTTCCGGCGGACTCACCGAACTGATGGGGAGCGATACCGGGACCGAGGTAACCGAAGGAGGCAAGCAAATGCTGGAGCGGGTGGCAGCCCTGATCAATGCCTACCCCAATTTAGCTGTTACCGTAGATGGCCTGTCGATGACGGGAGACATGGTGCTGGCCGCCCGGCAGGCGACGGAAGTCATGAATGTACTGCAATCGGAATTTTCAGTACCGGAAAGCCGGATGAGGGTCCGGGCAAGAGATGGTAATTTCAGCGAGGGAGTAGATATCCTGTTGCATCCCGACTACCGGAGGTTCTATTCCTTTGTAAAGGAAGAGGTGAAAAATTAAGTCGGGACGGAAGCTTTTTCCTTATACTTTTTACCGGTTTCCTTCGTTCTTTTTGTCGACAACCCACCTAAAACCATTATTCGATGACTGGAGATGACATCCTACAACTTTTCGCCTATTTGCTTCCCACCGTGGTAACTGGTGCTGTGGCCTTTTATTTTTTCAGATTGCACACCAGGAACGAAGAAGGACGCCGCAGGTTCCTTTTGCACAAGGACAGCCAGAAAAACACCTTGCCGATCCGCCTGCAGGCCTATGAGCGGATGGCCCTTTTCCTGGAGCGAATCTCCATGACCAACCTGGTTGTAAGGGTAGCCCCTAAATCCCCCGACAAGTCAGATTACGAAAACCTGCTGATCCGCACCATCGAAAACGAATTCGAACACAACCTCTCCCAGCAGATCTATATGACGGATGAATGCTGGAACGTAATCAAGGCCGCGAAAAATGCGACCATACAGGCCATCCGGAAATCTGCCATGAGCGAAGCCGAAAGTGCGGACAAGCTCCGGGAAGACCTCCTGAGCGATACCATGGATAAATCTTCCCCTTCCGCCACAGCCCTATCATATGTAAAAAAGGAGATCGGGGAGCTTTGGTAGACTTACCTTAGCTCTAATTCACTGCTTCCTTCACTTCGACTGGAAGCGTACAAATAGCCGCTCTTCCACCATTTTGTCATTTGTTCCCGGTCAAAGACCAGAGAATTGGTAGTGAGGATCGTCGGAGTGTAGTAAAAGTTGATCAGCGCATCCTTGTAGTTGGCGGTAAACTTCCCAATTTTGACGTTCTGTTCTTCAATTCGGTCCAGCATGAAGCCAAACATGTTGGTAAGCAGGGAAAAGGGGTTTTTCGATGGCATCCGGTTTACATGGGTGACTTCCGTATGAAGGATAATGGCATCTACAACCGTGGCCCCGCGGTGAATAGCCTCTTCGATAGGGACCATGCAACCCAACCCCCCATCCGCGTATTCACATCCGTTTTTCCGTACCAAGCTCATAAACGGGATGTAGTTACAGGAAATCCAGATCCACTCACAAAATTCATCGTAGTCAAAATCGTTGATGGATTTATATTCCACCTGGTTCAGGGACAGGTTGGAAACGGTCACCAGGATATCTATTGGTCCCTTTCGGAGCACCTCGAATTCCTCCCGGGTCAGGGTATTGCGGATCAATGTACGCAGGTTGTGGCTCTCCCCGAAGGTCTTGCTCCCCTTTAGCAGGTTCTTGAGGACGTTCCAGTGATTGATCCCAATGGTCGCCGCCCCGTACTTCCGGTGGGTCGTAAACGGGCAGTTGCTGAAAATGCTGTGCTGGTTTACCGAAGTGTACACCGTCCGGATCTTATCGATCTCCTGAAGGGCCAGGTGGGAGATCAGCAGGCTGCCTGTGGAGGTGCCGAGTAAGAGGTCGTAGATGAATTTTTTCTCCTGCATCAGATACTGGGCAACCCCACCCGCGAATGCGCCCTTACTGCCACCTCCTGAAATTACCAATGCCCTCATAATGCTTTTATTTTCTCGTGCAGATAGCGGTACTCATCCTGTGGGAACCCTTCGGAAAGTCCTTTCCACAGTTCCGGATCTGCCCGTTCTTCCAGCAGGGCTTCCAAAAGTCGTCTGGCAAACTTCTTAAACTGCCAGGTGTGGTGCTCTGTAGCCTGCATCAGATCCCGGAGGTTTTGCTCATTCAGCCCCCCCACCTCCATGAGCATGGAAAATGCATTCTCACGGGTTTCCCAGGAATAGGATGCCGCCGTGGTCTGCCGCAATTGATCTAAATATGCCTGTTTTGAGTCCGCATCCCCATATCCCTCCGTCAATACGGCAAGCAGCCACCAGAACTGCTGCAAACGCATTTGGGACAGACTCCCATTGTGCAAAACCTGATCCAGGTAGTGGGTGCGGTTGTCGGGGGATTCCACCCACAGCCGGAACAGGGCAGCCTCCCGGAGGTCGTAACTGGGGGCGTCCAGCCATTCTTCCACCATTGGGATCATCCATTGTTGCAGGGTTTTTGTGGTTTCAAGAAAGGCTTTCTGAACGGGCAGGGTACCCGCCCGGCATACGCTTTCCAGGAATGAAGGGGTCAGCAAAGGTCTAAAGGTTTTTAGTAAATGTGCCCTGTACGACGGACTGTTATAGTCTTCCCAGGCCTTTTTCACGGTAGCTATCTCGATGGCCGACCCCGTCTTTTGGGCTTCCAGCAATTTTAAATACCGGTTTACCGTTTCTGATTTTCCCCTGAGATAATCCATTGCCAGGTCAAAAGGGAATTCCCTGGCCTCCAGCCAGGTTTTCCGGAATGATTCCAGGGATTTCCCAGAGGTATATTCAGCCGCCTGTATAAAATCGGCCACGGTGGCATTGGAATAGGCATGTTCCCGGAGGTACTTTTGCACGCCCTTTTTGAATGCAGTTTCTCCAACTTCCTCCCTCAGGAGGCAGAGTGCCCACGCCCCTTTTTCATAGAAGGTAAGACTGCTGGCACCCGGGTCGAGAAGGGATTCCCCTTTGCCGGAGGCATCCATATCCTCCAGGGCCCTGGCCGTATCGTAGAGCTTCCAGTAGATCAGATCCGGCCCCAGCACATAGCTTTCGGCCCGATAGGCATAGTAAGTGGCAAAGCCTTCGTGGAGCCAGTGTTCGGAGGCACTGGTTTCGGTAACCATATTCCCAAACCACTGGTGCGCCAGCTCATGCGCATTCACGTTGATGTAGTTGGCGTCGTTGTACCCAAGGGAATCCACCAGATACCTGTCTGAAAAAAAAGTGGCCCCGGTGTTTTCCATGCCGGCATAGAGAAAATCCCTGACCGGCACCTGTTTGTAATCCCTCCAGGGATACGGGATCCCGATTTCCGATTCCAAAAAGTCGAAGAGCTCCGGGGTATACCGGTACGTCCAGGGTGCCTTTTCCGCCTGTCCACGGGGATAATAGCACTTCAGGGGCAACCCCGAGTCCGATTCCCATGAAAGCGCGTCAAAATGGCCAATGGCAAAAGCAAGCAGGTAGCTGCTCATTGGTTTTTCCATATCAAAAACCCAACGGGTCCTGGTCCCTTCCGGGGATTTTTCGGTAAGCAGCCCGTTGGAGATTACCTGGTACCCGGGTTCAAAGAGGACCGTTACATCGAACTCCACTTTTTCTTCCATCTGGTCCACTACAGGGACCCAGTGACTGCTGTCCTTCCCCTGTCCCTGGGTCCAGATTTGTTCATTCCCCTGCAGGGAATCCTTCCAGCCCAGAAAATAGACGGCCTGTGCGGGAGTCACCCTATAGGAAATATACAGTTCATGCTCGCCTGCCTCAGCAGGCGCCTTCAAAAAGAGCTTGCTGGAAGAGGCTTTATATGCTGCCGGTTTGCCATCGAGCGCTACCCTGCTGAATTCCATATTTCGGGCATCCAGGTAAAGACTGTCCCCACTTCCCGAAGTCAGGAACCGATACCTGACCTCCCCCACGATGCTCTCGGTTTCAGGATCCGGGGCAATGAGGATTGTGGCATGCAGAAAATCATGCCCTGCCGGCTGGGCCGAACTCCACAAGGGGAGGATCAAAATGATAAACAGCGGTATAACTTTTACAGTCATTACATTCCTAAAGGTACACTTCTTATCAAATTTAGGGTTTTACCGGGTTGCACGTCGTTGTGGGAAGGTGTAATTTAGACCGATGCATCCCAACGCCCTCCAAACGCCCGTCACTTATCTGAAAGGGGTTGGCCCCGGAAGGGCCGCCTTACTTGGGCGTGAATTGGGGATCAACACCTACCAGGATCTGCTCTACCATTTCCCCAACCGCTACATAGACAAATCCAGGTTTTACAAGATTCGCGAATTGGAGCGAAGCAGCGCGGACGTACAGGTGATCGGCAGGATCGTACATCTGAAATCTGTGGAACAAAAAAGGGGGAAACGCCTGGTGGCCACTTTTGCAGACGAAACAGGGGAAATGGAGCTGGTCTGGTTCAGAGGGCAAAAATGGATCCGGGAACGCTTACAGCTCAATGAGCCCTATGTGGTTTTTGGACGTGTGAACTGGTTTAACGGAAAATTCTCCATGCCCCATCCGGAAATGGAATTGCTGAGCCGGTTTCAACAGCAAAAAAGGATCCGCATGCAGCCGGTTTATCCCTCCACGGAAAAACTGGGGCAGCATGGGGTTACCAACCGGTTGATGGCCCAGTGGATCTACAAACTGTTGGAGGAAATATCCTCTGAAATCCGGGAGACCCTACCTGCAATCCTGTTGGAAGAACTCCAGCTGCCCGGCAAACGGGAGGCTTTGCAGCAGGTGCACTTCCCTGATTCACAGAACGCTCTTGCACGGGCCCGATTCCGCCTAAAATTCGAGGAACTCTTTTATATACAGCTTGCCCTGCTGACCAAAAAGCTCCAACGAAAAAACCGCATCAAAGGGCATGTTTTCGGTACGGTGGGAGAACAGTTTACCCGGTTCTACGAGAATTATCTGCCCTTTGAACTTACCACTGCTCAAAAACGAGTCCTGAAGGAAATCAGGGCAGACCTGGGAAGCCATGCCCAGATGAACCGCCTGCTGCAAGGGGATGTGGGATCCGGTAAGACCATAGTAGCCGTAATGGCCATGTTGCTCGCCATAGATAACGGCTACCAGGCATGCCTTGTGGCTCCAACAGAAATCCTGGCGCAACAGCACTACCAGTCTGTGAGGGAGTTGCTGGATCCCATGGGCATTGAAGTAGCCATGCTGACCGGGTCCGTCAGGGCAAAGGACCGAAAACCCATACACGACGGACTGGAGACGGGAACTCTGCCGATTCTGGTAGGAACCCATGCCGTGTTGGAAGAAAAGGTCCGGTTTGCAAACCTGGGCCTGGCCATCATAGACGAACAGCACCGTTTTGGGGTGGCCCAGCGCGCCAAAATGTGGAAGAAAAACCAAACTCCTCCCCATATTCTGGTCATGACGGCGACACCCATCCCGCGTACCCTGGCCATGAGTCTTTACGGGGACCTGGATATCAGTGTTATCGATGAACTCCCCCCGGGCAGAAAACCTGTGCGCACCGTACACAGACGAGATTCCGACCGGCTTCGGGTCTTTGCCTTCCTGAGGGAGCAAATCGAACTGGGGCGTCAGGTGTACATCGTGTATCCCCT
>CBDUBB010000122.1:0-7208 GCA_965365265.1 uncultured Flavobacteriaceae bacterium | reverse complement strand
CCCGCGCATGTGTATAGGGAATAATTTTGCCATGTATGAGATGCTGCTGGCTGTTGGATGGATCCTTCAGAAATACGAAATTCACACCTCCTTGAAATCCCTTACCCTGAATCCGCTGATTTCACTTAAACCCGGGAAAGTACCCCTGAGATTTACCGAAAGGGACTCTGGGGATTCCTGATCTCAGGAATCCTTGCAGTACAGGCCTTTTATCAGGGTCTTCAGGCCCCATTGCAGGACTTCTTCAGAAGATCCTTCATCCAAACGGCATACATCCCTTGTCACGATAAAAGCTTCAATTCCCATCATAAGGGTGGCCATATAAACCAGTCTCTTCTGATCCTTGCCGGAAATGGAACTGTTCTTGTCTTCAACCGCCCTTGAAAGCGTTTGGATCCTCCTGGCTCCTCTTACGCTGACGGGATTTTCGGGATTCAGAATTACGCTCAGGTATTTTCTGAATGCCTTCTCGTTCTTAATTGCCAACGTATTGTAATACCGCTGTATACCCAGCAAGGTGGTTTCCAGGTCTGACTCGGGGAATTCCGCGAGAATCTGGTCTGGTGTTCGGGTCCTCATGTCCAGTACGGCCTCAGCTGAAAGGATGTCTTTATTGGAATAATACCTGTAAATGGTTGCGCGGCTGACCCCCGCCACTTTAGCGACATGCTCCAGACTAAATTCAACTCCTTTGCCCTGAAGCTCTTTGGCCGCCTGAAGGATTTTTTCACGGGTTTTCTGCTTTTGTCCCGTCCGACCCTTGTTCAGATAGTCATTTTTCATGAGACAAATATCTTATAAAATTTTGATTTCCTAAAATTCTTCCATATTATTGTGAGACGAAAATCTCATAAAAATGACAAATCAATCAACTTATATCGTTTTAGGACACCAGGTTACCCCATTTGCTACGACAGGAGACTACAATTTCGTTATGGGAATTACGCCAGGCGGGATGCAAGGCCCTCCTCCTCATATCCACAAGAAATACGACGAGGTGTTTTTTGTGATGGAAGGGGAAATGGAGTTCTCACTGGACGGGACTTCAAAAACGGTCCGTAAAGGGGAAATGGTCGACATACCTTCGGGTTGCCTGCACACATTCTTTAACAGAAGTGATGCCCCGTGTACCTGGTTGAATATTCACAGCCCCAAGGGGTTTCAGGCTTTTTTTGAAACATTTGGGGTCCCTGTGTCAGAAAGAGACGCCTTACAAAAGTCCCTTTCGCCGGAACGAATTCAGAGCGTCATGAAAAGAGCCCCCGAATTCGATATGGACATTCAACTATCCTAGGAGCAGACCTCGGTTAATTGTCATACTCCTGCATACCGTCCTCCGGATTCCTAGACTTTTCTAAATAAGGAATACAGTGTACCTTAGGTCTGTGGACCGAAGCGGCTATTCCCATAAGATCAAAGGCGAGTCCAACCGACTCGGCTTTTTATCCTGCGGTATCTCCAGGGCTGAATTCCTGGAGGAGGAAGCCCCGCGCCTGGAGGCCTGGCTCAAACAAGGCATGCACGGGGAGATGGCCTATATGGAAAACCATTTTGACAAACGTCTGGATCCGCGCAAATTGGTACCTGGTGCTAAATCCGTGATTTCCCTCCTTTACAATTATTTCCCCATAGAGCAGCAGGAACCCGATACCTATAAAATTTCCAAATACGCCTATGGGGAGGATTACCATTATGTGATCAAAGACAAGCTGCGGCACCTGATGGAGTTTATACAGGAGGAAATCGGAGAAGTCCACGGCCGGGCTTTTGTGGATTCCGCTCCGGTACTGGATAGGGCCTGGGCGGCCCGCAGCGGCCTGGGTTGGGTGGGGAAGCATTCAAACCTGCTCAGCAGGCAGGTGGGGTCTTTCTATTTCATTGCCGAGCTCATTTTAGACCTGGACCTGGAATACGACACGCCAACCACGGACCATTGCGGGAGTTGCACGGCCTGTATAGATGCCTGCCCGACCGAAGCAATCCTACAACCCTATGTGGTGGATGGGAGCAAGTGTATCTCCTATTTCACCATTGAGCTTAAGGATGAAATCCCCAAAAGTCTTAAGGGTTCCTTCGATGACTGGGTCTTTGGCTGCGATATCTGCCAGGATGTGTGTCCATGGAACCGGTTTTCAAAACCAAATTCCGACCCCCGATTTAAGCCTAAACCAGAATTGCTTGAGTTCAGCAAGCGGGACTGGGAGGAGCTTACCGAGGAAGTATTCCAAAAGGTCTTTAAAAAGTCTGCAGTAAAACGCACCAAATTCCGTGGCCTGAGCAGGAACATCGCCTATGTAAAGGGCGAAGGTAAGGGGGCGTCCTGAGGATTATCAGGTTGGTTGGAATGGGGAATACACGGCTGCTATTTCAGGAAGACCCGTAAAGTTGTTATATTGAAAGCGCTTTAAGGGATCCGAAGGGTTCCCTTTTTGCCGAAATAGCGCAACTAATCAAACTAAATCAATACGTATGGGCGGATTAGGTACTCTGGACGTGGTAGTAATTGTGGTCTACCTGGTGGGAATAATTATCTATGGAATTTCTAAATCCAAACGCGGTAGTTCTGAAGACTATTTCCTCGGTGGAAGAACCATGACCTGGCCCATTGTCGGGATTGCCCTGTTCTCGGCCAATATTTCCAGTTCTACGCTTGTAGGCCTTGCTTCCGATGCCTTCCAGACGGATGTGAGTGTTTACAACTATGAGTGGTATGCCGTAGTAATCCTTATCTTTTTTTCCATATTCTTTTTGCCTTTTTACCTGAAATCCGGGGTATATACCATGCCGGAATTCCTGGAACGACGTTATGACAGCCGGTCCCGGTATTACTTCTCCTTTATTACCGTGGTTGGCAATGTACTGGTGGATACAGCGGCAGGCCTTTATGTGGGAAAGATCGTTCTCACGTTGCTCTTTCCAGGTATGGATTCCAACCTTATCCTGGTAATCCTTGCAGTGGCTGCCGCGGCCTATACCATTCCGGGAGGATTGAATTCGGTTATACAGACCGAGGTTATCCAGGCCATCCTTCTGATCATCGGCTCCTGCCTTTTAACCTATTTCGCCTTCGATCAACTGGGTGGTGGATGGAATGCCATGATGAGAAAACTGGACAGCATGCTTGCAGCCGGGGATGTGAATTTCGACCGGAAAATTGAAGGCGGGCAGTACATTCCGCAAAATTCGCAGGAAGTATTCAGCCTGGTGCGTCCTTCCAATGATAAAATTCCATGGTGGTCCCTGCTTTCCGGGGTACCCTTGCTGGGATTCTATTTCTGGGCGAACAACCAGTTCATGGTACAACGGGTTCTGGGGGCCAAAAACCTGAATCACGGACGTTGGGGCGCCCTGTTCGCGGGCCTTCTCAAATTACCCGTCCTGTTTATCATGGTGGTTCCCGGAGTGCTGGGGCTTATCCTTTTCAATACCCTGGACATTTCAGCCCTGAACTACGTCCTCCCCGACGGAAGCGTTTGTTCGGACCTATCGGATTGCCCGAACCTTACATACCCGGTATTGCTTTTCCAGCTGCTGCCCGTGGGAGTGCTTGGCCTTGTGGTGGCCGGACTTATGGCCGCTATGATGTCTTCGGTCTCTGCCACTTTCAATTCAGCCTCCACCCTGGTGACCATGGATTTTGTTCGTCAGCTGAAGCCTGAATTTACGAGCAAGCAACTGGTGCGCGTTGGGCAAATTACAACCCTGGTGCTGGTGATTCTGGCAATCCTCTGGGTACCCCTGATCGAAACGGTCAGCGATTCCCTGTGGGAATACCTGCAGATCGTAATTGCCTATACGAGCCCGCCTGCCGTGGCGACTTTTATTCTGGGGTTGTTCTGGAAGCGCGCCAACGGGACGGGGTCTATAGTAAGTCTACTTACCGGATTTTTCCTTGCTATCTTTATGATTCTCTCACAGGTAAATGACTGGATCGCCCCCCTGAACGAACTTCATTTCCTGGCAAAGGCCTCCCTGCTTTTCGTTATCTCGGTGATCATCCATATCGTCGTAAGCCTGAGTACTGGGCTGCCCGATCCGGAGAAAGTAGCCGAATACACGTATAAAAAGGAATTGTTTACCTCAGAAACCGAGGAACTGAAGGCGTTGCCCTGGTATAAGAACTACCGGTACCTGTCTGTTATACTGTTGGTGGTTACCGCTATTATTGTCGGAAGTTTCTGGTAATGACGGGCAGGGGAGGGTATCCCCCTCCCCCCCGGATACAAGCTATCGACCATCACTGCATTCTCCTAGCAGCGTTTAATAGATATCTGAAAGCCTGAGTTTCACCTTCTTTATGGCCAATGGGATTGATTTCCCTTAGGCAGTGCCACATCATGCACGATATCTGGCCGGTCCGCTATAAATCAGATCCGAAATCTCATGTATCTTTAGATAAAATGCGTTGCATGATTTTCCAGAGAAACCTTTTCCTGCGATGCTGGTTGTTCCTTTCGGTGGCAGTGCATGCACAGGACTCCCTTCCCTTCAGGAGGGGGGAAGTTCTGGAACGCGTTTTCCTCAGGGGGCAAACGGAGGAAAGTTTCGCCCTGTACCTTCCCCGGGCCTACGATCCTGAAGTGCCCATGCCAGCATTATTCATATTCGACCCGGCTGCAAGGGGTAAGCTCGGTGTCGAAACCTTTGAGAAGGCGGCGGAATCCACGGGCTGGATTCTCATCGGATCGAATGATAGCAGAAATGGCCCTTTTGAGCGAAGCTTTGGACAGGCAAACCGGCTTTTCGCAGACGCGCTCTCCCGTTTTAAGATCGATGCTGATCATATCTATGTGACAGGATTCAGCGGCGGTGCCCGGCTGGCGACCACCCTGGCTGTTCTGAGTGATCACATCCGGGGGGTTATTGCCTGCGGGGCCGCTTTTTCCCCTAATCCTGGTCAGATACCTGCTCCCGGGGCAAGTTTTTCCTATGTCGGAATTGTTGGAACCAGGGACATGAACTACCAGGAGATGCGAAAAGCCCGGGACTGGCTAGCAAAAATCAATCTTTCACACCGTTTATTTTTCTTTGATGGCGGGCACCAGTGGCCACCTGAACCCCAGATACTAAGAGCTGTAAACTGGATGTCATTCCAGACGGGGGTGGCATCCCCCGTTTCCCGGCCGGATATTTATGGGGACTATTTTGAAGGGGAACGAGCTTTGGCCGACACCCTCTTCAGCAACGGACGCTATTTTGAAAGTGCTGGAGAATATCAAATGCTGATCGATCAGTTTGGGGGTAACTTTCCGATGGATTCGGTATGGGAACGGCTTTCAATGATAAGGGGAATTCCAGACTACAGGAAACAGGCCAGGATCGACAACGACCTGGGTGAAAAAGAGGCTTCCCTGCGCAGGCGTTTTTCGAAGAGATTCCGGGAAGAGGTTGAGGACGGGTCTCCACCGGAGAATTTCACCTGGTGGCAGCGGGAAAAGGACAAGTTGGACTCAAAATACCTGGCATCGGGGATGGAGCAGGAGAAAAACCTGGGGGCCCGAATTTATAATTTTCTTTTTGCCATGCCTTTTGAATCCTCGAATCAGTGGCGTCGCCAGAACCAATATGATAAGTCGCGGTATTGCAGTCATCTGCTGACGGTACTTTTCCCTGAAAACGGGTACGCCCAGGTTCGTCTTGCGGAGGAGTATGCCCTGGTTAAGGAACCCCTGAAAATGATTGCATCTCTTAAAAAGGCAAAGAAATTGGGCTATTCCGATACCTCCTCCATCAGGGACAATCCCTTGTTTGCACCCTACCTTCATCGGGAGGATTTTCCCTTTTATTCAAGGGACGGGCAACAGTAGATCCTGGATGTCATGGCGGGCTTATTTGCGGGGAACCCCCCGCCCTCCCACCCAAAATCAAATTAAACCCTAAGCCTGCAACATCCAATCGCCGGTCAGGAGGGTCCTGATTTTTCAGGTCGCCCGCTCCCAATGAAAACTTACAGGGATCCAATGCGCCACTCTTTTAAAAGGTTCCTGCACCCAAATAGCACAAACCCATTACTTTTGTAGTTCAAACCTACTTGGATGAGTAAAGAGAAGAAAAGAAGGGAAGCGCTGGTGTACCACGCAAAGCCCCAGCCTGGAAAGATCAAGGTGGTTCCCACCAAACCCTATTCCACCCAGCGGGACCTCGCACTGGCCTATTCCCCCGGTGTGGCCGAGCCCTGCAAGGAGATAGAAAAAGACAAGGAGCAGGTGTATAAGTATACGGCAAAGGGGAATATTGTGGCCGTGATTTCCAATGGTACGGCAGTTTTGGGTCTCGGGGATATCGGGCCGGAGGCTTCAAAGCCCGTTATGGAGGGGAAGTGCCTTTTATTCAAAATTTTTGCCGACATAGATGGTATTGATATCGAGCTGGACACAACAGATGTGGACAAGTTCGTGGAAACCGTGAAAATTATGGCCCCTACCTTCGGAGGCGTCAACCTGGAGGATATCAAGGCCCCTGAAGCCTTTGAAATAGAGCGCCGCCTGAAGGAAGAACTGGATATCCCGGTCATGCACGATGACCAGCACGGGACGGCGATTATTTCGGCAGCAGCCCTGCTCAATGCCCTGGAAATAGCCGGGAAGAAAATGGAATCCGTACGTATTGTCATTAGTGGGGCCGGGGCCGCAGCAGTTTCCTGCACCCGTCTGTATAAGGCCTTCGGAGCAAAACCCGAGAATATTGTAATGCTTGACAGCAAAGGCGTTATCCGCAGTGACCGGGAATCTCTTTCGAAGGAAAAGCTTGAATTCGCCACAGACCGAAAGATCGATACCCTTTCAGAAGCTCTTGAAGGGGCCGATGTATTCATTGGGTTATCTGTTGCGGACATCATGAGCCAGGAAATGCTCAGATCGATGGCGAAAAACCCGATTGTCTTTGCCATGGCGAATCCGGACCCCGAGATCAGCTATAAGCTGGCCGTCAAAACCCGGGACGATGTCATCATGGCTACAGGCCGGTCAGACCATCCCAACCAGGTAAACAACGTTTTGGGGTTCCCCTTCATCTTCAGGGGGGCGTTGGATGTTCGGGCCACCAAGATCAACGAGGAAATGAAAATGGCAGCTGTCAAGGCGCTGGCGAATCTGGCGAAACAGCCGGTGCCCGAACAGGTAAATATCGCCTATGGGGAGACCCGTCTTACATTTGGACGGGATTATATTATTCCCAAGCCCTTTGACCCCAGGCTTATTACAGAGGTG
>CBDUBB010000121.1:0-7210 GCA_965365265.1 uncultured Flavobacteriaceae bacterium | reverse complement strand
GTGGAGGCCAAACTGCTGGGAGCTTCGGATTTCCCACCCCTAAAAAGGCCCCTGGAAGGTTTTCTGGAAAGTAAGAACGACTTTCACGGGTATGTCAAAGATGCAGCCCTGGCAGGAGTGGTGGAAGTGGTTCCGGGAAAACGATCCACTCACATACAGAGTCTGGTGGTGCATCCCACCTACTTCCGCCAGGGTGTTGGCAGTGCCCTGGTTTCCCATGTGCTCCACACCTATGATTCCCCGGAGTTTACCGTTGAAACCGGCCTGGAGAACGGGCCGGCCACTGCGTTGTACCTGAAGTTCGGTTTCCGTAAAATTCTGGAGTACGACACCGACCACGGGGTACGCAAGGTGCGTTTTGAAAAAATACGGGGGTCGCAAATCTCCTGAGCACCACAGAAAGAAAAACATCCCTCAATTGATTGGATTATCAGGAAAAACCTTCAGATACCTGATAAAAATCATGAGAATAGCCGTTGAGAAGCAGGACCTTGCACGGTAATCGGGGGCAATTATTAACCTAAAATTCATCGCCATGAAAAAGTTAGTAATTGCCTGGGCATTCAGTATGTCCCTAGTTATGATTCTTTTCTCCTGTACTTCGGACTATCATTCCCTGGACGGAGAAGATGCCAATGACCTCTATGAGGATGCCACCTCACCGCCTCCCGGTGACAATTCCGGAAATTCCTCCAATGACGACGGCACAAATGATCCTGCCCCTAATTCGGCAGAAGATCCGGATGCGGGCTACGTTACCTATTACAGGGATGTGGAACCGATCTTAAAGCAATTGTGTGTTTCCTGTCACAATGCCACCCTGCACGAGGATGGCGTCGACCTGTCTACCTACATGCTTGCCAAATCCAATGTGGATGACATTAGATAAAAATACTCCTATTGATGATTTACCTGATATTGAGTCCATGCAGGAAGATGATGAGGAAGACGATATAATGCCCCCCAGCGGATCCGTGTCGAATGACATCATCCAAACCATTGTCTACTGGAAGCAGGATGGTTTGCGGGAGGGTCAGGCCAGCCCGGATGATCCGGGAAATACAGATGGGTCATTCACCTATACGGATGACATTAAATCCATTATAGATCAGGAATGCATTGCCTGTCACGGAGCAACCGGAGCTGCGGCGGGTTTTGATATTTCGACCTACCAGAAGGCCGTCAGCCAGATTGACCTGATTTTGGCACGAATTGACCTACAGACCGGCCAGAATGGGGTTATGCCCGTGGCCGGGCGAATGGCCGAGGAAAAAATTACGGCTTTTGTGGAGTGGAAGGCACAGGGATTGCCCGAATAATGCACGTATAATTCCCAGGCACTGCTCTTGAGACAGAGAAGTTGTCTGGGAATTTTCGGGTTTGCCCGTTTTGGTTCAGAACGGGTCGAATTCAAATTTCTGACCTCCCACCGAGGCTTCGGCCATCAGACCACCTTTGGCGTGGGTAAAGACAGCCACCCCATCCCTGTAAGTGATGTCCAGGCTCGCACCAGACTTTATAGCCGTGGCTGACAGGCCGGCGTCGAATTCGTAATTCCCCTCTTTGAACTTTTCCACGTCTGCGTCGGTTTTGAAGAAAATCACCTCAATCAGGGCTTCTCCCCCTGCCTGCAGCCCTACACTGACTTCCTTCAGGCTGGCCATACCAACCTTCTTGCCGCCGTGGTAGAGAACTCCATTGCCCGAGGACCCGCCAATGATAAACCCTCCTTTACCCACGTTAGGGAAAACGGCGGCTCCGGCTGAATTGTCAAAAAAGGACTTGATCTCGGGGTTAAGCTTTATCAGTTCCTTTACCGCATTGTCGGCATCTTCCATGATCTTCTGGTCCTTTTTGCTTTGAGCGGACAGGGTCATCACCAACCCTGTCAGCATAAATAGCACTACTGATACTCTGAATTTTTTCATAAACATTTAATTTGATTTCCTTCTTTGGTTATACTGGTATTCGAAGGGATCTATAAGGTACCATTTCTTATTGTTTCTTCAGGGTATTTCCGTATTTAATTTAGGCTAAATCTGGCTGCTAAAGCAATGCCTACCCATTTCCCGGATCAGGAACCATTTATTGGACATTTCGCGGTACGACTGGTAACCTCCGGGAGCAGGTTTTCGTCCTATGATCAAAATTACAGGAACCATGAGAAGTGTCTTTTACAACAGCAATGAAAAAAGGATCCGATCCGGGTGGAGAATCCTGCTATTCCTGATCCTGTTCTGGTGCCTTGCCGGCCTTACCCTGGTAATAAAACCCCTTTTCGGTTCGATGACAAAAAGGGAATTCATGGAAAATTACAGCCTGGTCATCATTAGTATCCTATCCATTGCGGCCACCATCGCTGTTTGGCTTTCCAGAAAGCATCTCGACAAAAAATCGGTTAGCTCTCTGGGATTGCAATTTTCCCAAAGCACATGGAAGGACCTTGTTTTTGGTTTTTGCCTGAGTGCCGCCATGGCCGGGTTGTTTTTAGTTGCCGCATGGTCATTCGGCCTGGCAGAGATAACGGGCGTCAACTGGGACAAAGCTGCGAAGCTCACCGGAGTGTCGGAAAACCCATCCATGATGCAATCCTTTACCCTGGTTACCTTGTCTATGTTGCTTTTGGAACACATCCTGGTAGGCTTCTGGGAGGAACTCGTGTTCAGGGGGTATTTGTTTCAGAACATGACCGATGGTATGGGCCTGCTGCCGGCAATTCTCCTTTCCTGCGGGATCTATGGGGCAGTACACTTTATGAATCCCAATGCCAGTCTGCTTACCTCGTCCATCATAGTGCTTTTTGGCTTCCTGAGAATTTACGGCTATCTCACCACAGGAATGCTTTGGCTGTCCATGGGGATGCATATCGGCTGGAATTTTTTCCAGGGCCCTGTTTTCGGTTTTGCCGCAAGCGGTCATCAGAAGGCCTCCTTGCTGGAATTAAAAGTCCATGATCCCCATTGGCTTAGTGGCGGATCCTTCGGGCCGGAAGGGAGCCTGCTCATAATTCCTATAGTAGTACTTGCCCTGTGGACAATGAGGGCATGGAGCTTACAACGCATAGTTCCCAATGCAAAGGAGGCTTCAATCATCTGACATGGCCTCCTTTCCACGTCATAGAAACTCCCTTGGAAGCCTTAAGAAATTACTTTGGCCGCCTATAATGTCCCCTGGTCCACAGGTTATGGAACCGGGTATTGTACCACCTGTTACTGCCGACTGCCACTGCCAACTGCATACTAAAAAAGGTGACCTGTCTCCAGATCACCTTTTTCCCTTACAATATGAGACTTTGCCTGGCTTATTTCAGGTCAAACCGATCCAGGTTCATCACCTTGTTCCAGGCTTTGACAAAGTCATTTACAAACTTGGCCTTGGCATCGTCACAGGCGTAGACTTCTGCAAGCGCCCGAAGCTCCGAGTTGGACCCGAAGATCAGGTCTGCACGGGTTCCGGTCCACTTCACCTCACCGGTTCTGCGATCCCGGCCCTCGAACACTTCTTCATCGGCATCGATGGCTTTCCATTCAGTGCCATAGTCCAGAAGGTTTACGAAAAAGTCGTTGGTCAGGGTACCCGGCTTATCGGTAAAAATACCGTGCTTTGACCCGTCAAAATTAGCGTTCAAAGCCCGCATACCTCCAACCAGAACCGTCATTTCCGGAGCGGTCAGGGTCATCAACTGGGCCTTATCCACCAGTAATTCCTCGGTTTTGGCCGAGAACTTCTGTCTCAGGTAATTCCTGAAACCATCAGCCATGGGCTCAAGCCATTCAAAGGATTCAGGATCTGTCATTTCAGAAGTGGCATCCGTACGTCCGGGTTTAAATGGGACGGTGATGTCATGGCCGGCATCTTTTGCAGCTTTTTCAACGGCTGCACAACCCCCAAGGACGATAAGGTCCGCCAGGGAAACCTTTTTGTCACCACTTTGGGCACTGTTGAAGTCCTTCTGGACCTTGGTCAGCGTATCCAGAACCTTGCCGAGCTGTACCGGGTTATTTACCTCCCAGTTTACCTGAGGTTCGAAACGGACCCGGGCTCCATTGGCACCACCCCGGTTATCCGATCCCCTGAAGGTGGATGCAGAGGCCCAGGCGGCTCCCACGAGCTCCGGGATGCTCAGACCGGATGCCAGGATCGTTTTCTTAAGCTCCGCAACATCCTTGTCTTCAATGAGTTTGTGATCCACTGCCGGAACGGGGTCCTGCCAGATCAGATCTTCTTTCGGAACCTCCGGCCCCAGGTAACGGGATTTAGGCCCCATATCCCTGTGCGTCAGTTTGAACCAGGCCTTTTGATAGGCTTCCTTGAATTCTTCAGGATTTTCAAGGAAGTGCCTTGAAATTTTCTCGTATGCCGGATCCATCCGAAGGGAAAGGTCTGTTACCAGCATGAAGGGATCATGCTTTTTGTCAGGATCATGTGCATCCGGAACGGTTCCGGCTCCTGCTCCATCCTTGGGCTTGTACTGCCAGGCACCTGCGGGGCTCTTGGTCAGTTCCCATTCATATCCAAACAGGTTTTCCAGATACTTGTGGCTCCATTTAATGGGGGTATCCGTCCACGCACCTTCCAGGCCGCTGGTAATGGTATCAGAGCCTTTACCGGTTCCGAAGTTGCTCTTCCATCCAAGGCCCTGCATTTCTATGGGTGCCCCCGCAGGTTCTGCTTCCAGGTATTCCGCATCGCTGGCGGCCCCGTGCGTCTTTCCGAAGGTATGCCCCCCAGCTATCAATGCGACCGTTTCATAGTCGTTCATTGCCATTCTTCCAAAGGTCTCCCGGATATCGTGGGCTGCTTCCACAGGGTCAGCGTTTGCATTGTGGCCTTCAGGGTTCACATAGATCAGTCCCATGTGGGCCGCACCCATTTGTTTTTCCAGTTCTCCTTCGCTGGTGTAGCGGTCCTTGTTGGCCAGCCATTCAGTTTCGGTACCCCAGTAGATATCTTCTTCAGGTTGCCAGATGTCCTCACGACCTCCTGCAAAACCGTACATCGGAAGGCCCATGGATTCATGGGCCACATTTCCGGCGAGTATCAGCAGGTCTGCCCAGGATATTTTCTTGCCATATTTCTTTTTGACAGGCCACAAGAGCAATCGGGCCTTATCCAGGTTGGCATTGTCAGGCCAGCTGTTCAGAGGTGCGAACCGCTGGTTGCCGGTTCCGCCCCCACCCCGGCCATCCGCGATGCGGTAGGTTCCGGCTGCATGCCATGCCATTCGAATAAAGAACGGACCGTAGTGCCCGTAATCCGCAGGCCACCAGTCCTGGGAATCAGTCATCAGGTCCCGCAGGTCCTTTTTAAGCCCTTCCAGATCAAGGGATTCAAATGCTTTCTTATAATCAAAATCAGCATCCATAGGGTCTGCCAGCTCAGAATGCTGACGCAGGATGTTAAGATTTAAAGCGTTGGGCCACCAGTCCCGGTTGGTGGTACCCCCACCGGCCGCCTGCTTTAACTCACCGTTAAGAAAGGGACACTTGCTTTCGTCAGCGGTATTGTTGTTGGCATTGGCATTGTAGGAATGTGATGAATGTGCGTTATCTTCCATGGTTTAAGCTTAATTTTTTTGAAGGTTTGTACAAAATAACGATAATCTTACTTTATATAATTTAATTCTTTATAAGTATTTCCTATGACGATTAAGTAAAACTTATGATGAAATCTGCCTTAAAAAAGCACCCCTGAATTTACGGAAAATTGAACGGTTAGAAAAGGGAATCCCGATCCATTTTAAGTAGTTATACACATTGAAAAAGGGAAATTCCGGTCAGGGGTTGTCCCATGCCTGGAATATTGCTGCCCTGGTATCTGTCCGTGTACGTCTCTACCTGTACGGTTTAGGCCAGGTTACTGAAGAAAACCCAACAGGCTTTTTAAGGCCGAATGGACAAAAATCCTTACTTTCAGAGTCCATATGCGTTCCAATCGACTTCTATGCTGGATGTAATTTTTGATGACATGGCGCGAGGGGTATCCCTGATATTCCTAACGGTGTATCTGGTTGTACTGGGTTTTACCGTTTACCAAATCCTCATGGAGACCCATTCCGCGGCCAAAACCATGGCGTATTTGCTCCTCATCATCATCCTCCCCCTCCTGGGGATCGTTATCTATTTCTCCTTTGGGGTGGATACCCGCCACGGAAAGTCCAATCGAAAACTGGCGGCCGAGTACCGGGATGTCTCCGATGAGTTCGGTGCGTTCCTGGACGACCCTGCCGAAAGCCTTTTGCTGGAACACAGGGAGATCCTGGGGCATTTTACCGAACTCTTCCGGTTCGTTAAATCCATAGGTCGCGAAAAGCTTACCGCGAACTCCTTCCACCTGCTGAGAAACGGAGAGGAAAAATTTCCCGAGGTACTCCGGACATTGAAGCAGGCCACTGATTATATTCACATAGAATACTACACCTGGGAGAACGATGAGCGGGGCAACCAGATCAAGGAGGTGTTGCTCCAAAAAGCCAAAGAAGGGGTAACCGTCCGGGTGATCTACGATGATTTTGGAAGCCGTGGCATCCGGAAAAATATCGTCAGAGAATTGGCCGACGGGGGAGTTCGCATATACCCCATCATCAAAATCAAACTGAACAAACTGGCCAACCGGCTCAACCACCGGGACCATCGCAAGATCATTATTGTGGATGGCCATACAGGGTTTGTGGGGGGAATCAATATCTCCGACAGGTATGACAATTCAATCGATACCGGATTATACTGGCGGGACACTCATATTAAAATTACAGGGCCGGGCGTCATGAACCTGCAGCGCCACTTCCTGGTCAACTGGAATTATTGCCAGGAGGAAAAGCACGGGCTTGATCATTTTGCGGATCCTGTCGTAACACCCTCCGATCCATCGGCTCTCCGTGGCCTCTCCCAAATACTGGCAGGGGGGCCTATCTTCAGCCAGCCTAATATCATGCTGACCTATTCACGCCTGTTCACCCTTGCGCGGAAAAAACTCTATATCACCAACCCCTACTTCATCCCCAACGAAACTATTTTGGATGCCCTGAAAAAAGCTGCGTTGAGCGGTGTGGACGTCCGGCTTTTGCTGCCAAAGGAATCCGATTCCGCCCTGGTAGGGGCGGCTGCCAGTTTCTATTTCAGGGCCTTGTTGCAATCCGGAGTAAAGATCTACCTCTATTCCAAAGGATTCGTACATGCAAAAACCGTAGTCGCAGACGGTAGGGTCAGCG
>CBDUBB010000120.1:0-7212 GCA_965365265.1 uncultured Flavobacteriaceae bacterium | reverse complement strand
AGCGTCATGCTCCCCGTGAATGTGGATCAATCCGGGCTCCGGTTCCTGCCGGTCCCAGTGTACGATCCTGTCGATAGACCAGTCCAGGTAGTTTTTGTCCCGCAGTCCGAGATACCGTTCGTAGAGCTCCAGACGCTTGCGGACCGGATCCCCAAAGGCAAATCGGGCCAGGACCTCCACATTATTGATCATTCCTGTGGGCAGGAGCCTGTGAAGCTTGGTGTACCTGGCCAGCAGCAACCTTCGGGGCATTTCGCTCAGGCACTTTATACTGGAGACGATTATGACCTTTCTGGGATTCAGATAGGACATCATTTCCTGAACAAGCATCCCTCCGAAGGATACCCCCACCAGCACAGGGTCCGGGTGAGTCACGCATTCCGACATCCTGCGGGCATACTCCCTGAGGCTCATCCCGGGCTCGGGAAGAAACCACTCGAGGTAGTGCATTTCGAACTTTTGAGGGGGAAGCTTTATATATTCAAAAATGTCCGGACTTGCAGCCAGGCCCGGCATGAAGTAAACGTGAATCTTATCGGTTGGTTCCGGATTCAAAACTTCCTATTTCTTAGGTTTTTAGCAATTTTTTTCGTACTTTTACCTCCTGCCGTACTATCACCCCAAATCCTTGTGCAGGCAGCTTATTTTGAAGGCAAATTACGATCGCATAGTTCGTAATTTTTTTATCTGAAACCAAAATTAAATCAAACTATATGAGTGATCTGGCCATTAAGGACAATAGTTTCCTGCGTCAATTCGAAGCCCGGGTGGATGGGCATTTGGCTAAAATTGAATACTCTTCCCAGGAGCGCAAGGTATTTCTCACCAAGCTGGTTATTCCGGAAGAAATAAAGCAGGAAGGTTTCAAAGAGGATTTTATCAAATCAGTCCTGAACCATATACAGGAGCAAAACCTTCGCGTGGTCCCCACGAGTCCTCAAATTGCCGGATTCCTCAGGAAAAACAGACAGTATAAAGAGATGTTACCCGTTGGTATTCGGATCTGAAACCCAACGTACTCTACAGATACTACCCGGCCCCGCTGCCGGGTTTTTTTATGCGAGCTGTACTGCCTCTGTTTCCCGGAATCGCACCAATCCGTCCGTATCGATCTCCGAGAGGGTCACCCGGTGCAGGGTATTGATCAGGGACGGGTCCCAGGGCGCCTTCACTTTCACATAATTCTCGGTAAACCCGTGTATATATCCCCTTTTATTCTCTCCCTCGAAAAGGACCGTTCGCATTTTTCCCAACTGACTCTGGTAAAACTGCCTGCGCTTTTTCACCGAAAGGCTTCGGAGCATTTTACTCCGTTTATTGCGAACGGACATCGGGACGACTCCTTGCATTGATGCCGCCGGGGTATCCGGCCTTTCTGAATACGTAAACACGTGTAGGTAGGAGATGTCAAGCCCGTGAAGAAACTCATAGGTCTCGCGGAAGTGTCCTTCAGTCTCACCGGGAAAACCTACAATCACATCCACCCCTATGCAGGCGTGGGGCATGGTTTCACGGATCCTGGCTACCCGTTCCACATAGAGCTCCCGGAGGTAGCGACGTCGCATGAGTTTCAGGATGTCATTGCTCCCACTTTGAAGGGGGATGTGAAAATGGGGCACGAAACACCGGCTTTGCGCCACAAAATCTATGGTTTCATTTCGCAGGAGGTTCGGTTCTATAGAAGAAATCCTGAGCCGCTCGATCCCGGGAACGGCATCCAGGGCCTGAATCAAATCCAGGAAGGTATGTTCGTGTTTCTTGTTCCCGAATTCGCCTTTCCCGTAATCCCCTATATTCACCCCGGTAAGTACGATCTCTTTGATCCCCTGCCCGGAAATATCCGCAGCGTTCTTAAGGACGTTTCCCAGGGTGTCACTCCTGGAAATACCCCGGGCCAGGGGTATGGTGCAATAGGTGCATTTGTAGTCACACCCGTCCTGTACCTTGAGGAAGGCCCGCGTCCGGTCTCCAATGGCATAGCTGCCCACGTAAAAGTCCGCCTGACCAATCTCGCAGGAATGCACCTGTCCGAATTCCTCCTTTTCGAGGTCCTTCAGATACGCACTCAGGTTGAATTTCTCGGTGGCCCCCAGCACAAGGTCAACGCCGGGGAGTGCGGCAATTTCATCCGGTTGCAGCTGGGCGTAGCAGCCGACCACCGCCACATATCCCTTAGGGTTGGCCTGTTGGGCCTTGCGGACGACGGATCGGAATTTCTTGTCGGCGTTCTCGGTAACCGAACAGGTATTGATCACATACAGATCTGCAGGTTCGGTGAACTCCACCCGTTGAAACCCTTCTTTCTCCAGGTCCCTGGCGATGGTCGAGGTTTCCGAAAAATTAAGTTTACACCCAAGGGTGTAATAGGCCACCTTACGCTGCATATCGGATTACGTGGTTTAAAGGCTGCAAAGATACCAAAAAATGGAAAGCCCCACAGATACAGGCACCCCGGTCACGGAGTTCAGGCCTTGCGAAACTTACCACTTTCCTCGAAAACCCGAAGGAGGATTCGCTCGTCCGCTTGGGTGAAGGCAACCTCTCGCCTTGCCATGGCAACCTCCGCAGCTTCAAACGCTTTCTTCGGGAGATAGGTACTGAAACCAGAAGTCCCTCCCCAGCTGAAGCTCGGGACAAAATTCCTTGGAAAACCGGCCGAAAAGATATTACAGCTTACCCCGACTACCGTTCCCGTATTGAACATGGTGTTGATGGCACATTTGCTGTGGTCTCCCATGACCAGTCCGCAGAACTGCAATCCCGTCGGATCGAACCGCTCGGATTCGTAGTTCCAGAGACGCACTTTGGCGTAATTGTTCTTTAGGTTGGAATTATTGGTATCGGCCCCCAGATTACACCATTCGCCCAGGACTGAATTTCCCAGGAAACCGTCATGCCCCTTGTTGGAGTATCCGAAAAGGACAGAGTTGTTGATCTCTCCCCCAATTTTGCAATAGGGGCCCGTGGAGGTTGGGCCATAGATCTTGGCGCCCATCTTCACCACGCTGTGATCTCCCAAAGCAAAACCACCGCGTATCATGCTGCCCTCCATGACGGTGGCTCCCTTTCCAATATAGATTGGCCCATCCGTGGCATTCAGGATACTGTGTTCCACGCTGGCACCTTCCTCAAGGAAAATGCGCTCCGGATGTATGGCCCGGTTGGACTCCGGTAAGGGAGCAGAGGTCCTGCCAGAGGTCAGGAGTTCAAAATCCTCTTCCAGGGCAATTCCGTTCATAGAAAACAGGTCCCAGGTATGCCGTATTTCCCGATAGGCATTGGTATATGTAATTTTCGTGAAGGATTCGAAGTCGGATACTATGGCGGCCGGCCCCCGGTAGGCGAGTATCTGCGATCCATCCCAGAGCGCCTCCCCCTTATTGAGCCCCTTTACGGCCTCAGTCAGGGAATCATCAGCGAGCAGAGACCCCTTGATCAGGAGATTGTCTCCCCCGGAGGAAATCGGAAACTTATCCTGCAGGTATTCCCTGGTCAGGCAGGAAACAGGTTGCCCCAGGCGCCGCTCCCATTTTTCCCGCAGGGTCAGGATTCCCGTTCGAACTTCGGCTACGGGCCGCGTATAGGTCAGGGGGAGCAGGGCATTTCTCCGGTCCCCATCGAACAAGATGTAGTGCATAAGATCCTTTTCGACAAAAATAAGAAATGAAGCCGGAGGTCAGGGCTCAGAGGCCTCCACAATAAAAAAATGGGCAATTCCCCGATGGAACTGCCCATTTGATCGCCAGCACCAAAGGTGCGATTAGCTTATTTTTTCTGGAACTTCTTGTATTTGTTCTTGAATTTGTCGATCCGCCCTGCGGTATCCACAAGCTTCGCCTTCCCGGTGTAATACGGGTGGGACGTTCTTGAAATTTCCAGTTTCACCAGCGGATACGTAACCCCATCCACGTCAATGGTCTCTTTGGTCTCAGCTGCGGACTTGGTAATAAAGACATCGTCGTTGGACATGTCCTTGAATGCAACCATCCTGTAATTTTCGGGGTGTATGCCTTTTTTCATGATCCTAAAAGATTAAAGACTGCTAATTTTCGCGGGTGCAAATGTAAGTATTTTTCTTAAAAAGCACCTAGCAGATACCCCAAAAAAATAAATATTAATTCCTATCTTGTCGGTAATTTTTGGAATATCACCTTTCTAATAACCTGAAAACCTAAAAAACCTATTATGGAAGCCAACCCACCCAAAACTGGTAAATTTTCGCTGAACTACGGATTGATTCTTGGGGGTCTCGGAGTCATCTTCGGCCTGATGCTCTTCATGAGTGATGCCCATACATCCCAGAGCCCGGTAAATTCCATTATCAGCATTGTCATGTCCGTTGGAGTGATCTTCTGGGGGATCCTTAATTTCAGGAAAGCCAACGAAGGCTTCCTCACTATTGGACAGGCGCTGAAACTGGGAGCGGGCATTGCCCTGATTGCCGGGATTATCGCAGTCCTGTACACCATCCTGCTTGCCAATGTACTCGATCCTGATTTCCCCGCCAAGGTCATGGATGCGCGTTTGGCCGAAGTGGCCGGGGATATGACCCCTGAGCAATTGCAGCAGCAAAAGGAGATGGGACTTAAATTCTGGTGGTTCGGATATCCGGTCATTCTTATAGTCAATATCATCATCGGGCTGGTCATCGGTTTGGTGGGAGGACTGATCTTTAAGAAGGCACAGCCGGACTATTAAGACCAAAATCGTACTTTTGGGGAAGAATCAGTGATCCCGTCTCATGCACCTTTCCATCGTCATCCCCCTTCTGAACGAGGAGGAGTCCCTCAGGGAGCTTTATCTCTGGATTGCAGAAGTGATGCAATCCAACGGATATTCCTATGAGATCCTTTTTATCGATGACGGTAGCACGGATGGCAGTTGGGAAATCATCCGCGAGCTGAATTCTGACCATCCCGAGGTCCGGGGAATTCGATTCCTGAAGAATTTTGGAAAATCCCAGGCCCTGCATGCGGGGTTCAAATCGGCGGAGGGGGATGTCGTCATCACCATGGACGCAGACCTTCAGGATAACCCTGAGGAAATCCCCTCCATGGTGAAGATGATACAGGAAGAACACTTCGATATGGTGTCGGGGTGGAAAAAGAAGCGGTTCGATTCCTTCCTGATGAAGAACCTCCCCTCCAAGCTTTTCAACTGGGCCGCTCGCCGGACTTCCGGGGTCCGCCTCCACGATTTTAATTGCGGCCTGAAGGCATTCCGCAAAGAAGTCATCAAAACGATCGAGGTATCTGGGGAAATGCACCGGTACATCCCGGTCCTGGCTAAAAATGCCGGTTATGACCGGATTGGTGAAAAAGTGGTTCGGCACCAGGCCAGAAAGTACGGAAAGACCAAATTCGGGGGTGACCGGTTTATCAAGGGATTCCTCGACCTGATCACCATCTGGTTCGTCTCGAAATTCGGGAAACGCCCCATGCACCTTTTTGGGGCCCTTGGTGTGCTGATGTTCGTCATCGGATTTGGATTTGCCCTCTATCTCGGCATTGACAAACTCTTCCTGAACCCCACCGGACGCCTGCTGGCAGAGCGACCTGAATTCTTTATCGCCCTGACCGCCATGGTCATCGGAACCCAGCTCTTTCTGGCCGGTTTCCTGGGAGAGATGATCCTCCGGGTCAGGAAAAACCAGGATCGGTACACCATCTATGACACACTGAATGTTCCCAGGCCGCTGGAGAGCGTGCTGGAGCAGGAACGCCTTTAAGTTGCCCGTGGCAATCCGCCCGGGAAGACCATATTGCATCCCACCCCGTTTGAATTTTCTAATGTAACTTTGACAAAAAATCATTCATGTCCACCTCAGCTTCCATTTTGGAAAATGCAAAATCCTGGCTGTCCGACTTCTTTGACCCGGAGGTAAAAAAAGAAATTCAGGACCTGATCAAAAACGATCCGGATGAACTATCCGACCGGTTTTACAAGACACTGGAATTCGGAACCGGGGGGATGCGGGGCATTATGGGGACTGGAACCAACCGAATCAATAAATACACCCTGGGAAAAAGCACACAGGGGCTGAGTGCCTACCTGAGGAAAGTATACGGCACAGAGGACCTTAAGGTGGTAATTGCCTATGACTGCAGGCACAACAGCAAAACCCTGGCCCGGACCGTGGCAGAGGTTTTTTCCGCTAACGGAATCCAGGTCTACCTTTTTTCAGAGCTCCGGACTACCCCGGAACTGTCCTTCGCGGTGAGATACCTGGAGTGTCATGCCGGTGTCGTGCTGACAGCCTCCCACAACCCCCCGGAATACAATGGATACAAGGTCTACTGGACCGATGGGGGGCAGATTGTCCCTCCACAGGACCGGGAAATAATTGCCGAAATCAACGGGCTGGATTACGAGGACATCCGCTTTGAGGCACGGGAAGAACTCATTCAGATGATCGATACGGAAGTGGATGAAGCCTTTATGAATGCCTCGGTGAAAAACGGTAGTTTCGGGGCTGCCGGGAAGGAGCAACTCTCCATCGTCTTTACCTCCCTCCACGGTACTTCCATAACCGCAATCCCCGAGGTTCTCAAACGGGCAGGCTATCCGAAGGTGACCGTGATCGAGGCACAGGCCGCCCCCAACGGGGATTTTCCAACCGTAAAATCTCCGAACCCCGAGGAACCGGAAGCCCTTGAAATGGCGCTTTCCAAAGGGGCTGAAATCGGGGCGGACATCGTTATAGGCACGGATCCCGACAGCGACCGCCTTGGTATTGCCGTCCGCAATGCCGAAGGAGCCCTGGAACTGCTGAATGGGAACCAGACCATGGTGCTGATGACGCGGTTCCTCCTGGACCGACAGCAGGAAAAAGGATTTGAGGGAAATGAATTCATAGCAACGACCATCGTTTCCACCCCCATGATGCATGCCATGGCAGCTGCCTATGGGGTGGAGTGTAAAACGTCCCTCACCGGATTCAAATGGATCGCCAAAATGATACGGGACTTCCCCGACCAGCATTTTATAGGTGGCGGGGAGGAGAGTTTTGGATATATGGTCGGAGACTTCGTCCGCGACAAGGATGCGGTCACGGCCACGCTTCTGGCCTGTGAAATCGCAGCGCGGGCAAAGGCTGAAGGCAGCAGCTTCTACAACGAACTGATGCAGTGTTATGTGGATTTCGGTTGTTTCCGGGAACGCCTGGTATCCCTGGTCCGAAAAGGCATGGACGGGGCGGCCCAAATAAGCATG
>CBDUBB010000119.1:0-7238 GCA_965365265.1 uncultured Flavobacteriaceae bacterium | reverse complement strand
AGACCACAGAAATCCGGCAGGGCATCCTGCCGGATTTTTTTTGCCGGTACAAAACCGGATTGTTTCGTACCTTGCCTACCCTTAAAAAACGCTGCTGATGCTGGAAAAGCTGAAACCCGAGGTATTGAAGATAATCGCGGATTCTTCCCGTTCCGTAGACGGGCGACTGGAGGGCATCTGTGACCTGTTGCAATCGAGCATCCCCTATTACGACTGGGTGGGCTTCTATTTCCGGGACGGGGACCTGGAGGAATTAAAACTGGGCCCCTATGCCGGGGAGCCGACGGAACACACCCGCATCCCCTTCGGTAAAGGGATATGTGGTCAGGTGGCCGTGAGCAATCAGAACTTCGTGGTCCCGGACGTGGCCGCTCAGGACAACTACATCGCCTGCAGCCTGAATGTCAGGGCAGAGATCGTGATCCCAATCTTTGTGAAGGGGGAAAACATCGGTCAGATCGACATCGATTCCCATACACCGGATCCTTTCTCAGAAGCCGATGAAACCTTTCTGGAATTTGTATGCCGGGAGGTGGCGCAGATTCTTTAAAACTTTCGGTCTATTGTTGATAACCCGACCGGGATTTTTCTACTTAAAGAGGTAATTTTGCTTGCCTGAAACCTTAATTACAAGCCCTCACCATGAGTCATTCCAAAAAGGCCGCTTCGGCCCTGATTTCCGTATTTCACAAAGATGGTCTGGAACCCATCGTCCGCAAGTTGCACGCACTGGGCATTGCCCTTTACTCTACAGGCGGTACCGAGAAGTTTATCCGGGACCTCGGTCTTCCGGTCACTGCGGTAGAGGACATTACAGGCTACCCCTCCATTTTGGGCGGCCGGGTGAAAACCCTTCACCCCAAGGTTTTTGGAGGCATCCTGGGCCGGCGCGAACTGGCCGGGGACCAGGAACAACTCGCCCAATACGAGATTCCCGCCCTGGATATAGTCGTGGTGGATTTGTACCCCTTCGAACGGACGGTGGCTGAGGGCGCCTCCGAACAGGATATCATAGAAAAGATCGATATCGGGGGGATCTCCCTTATCCGTGCTGCGGCCAAGAATTACAAAGACGTTCTCTGTGTGGCTTCCATGAAGGACTACGACGCCTTCCTGGACCTGCTTCAGGAAGGTGGGGGAACCACCTCCCTGGAAGAACGGCAGCAATTTGCAGCCCGCGCCTTTAATATTTCCTCCCACTATGACACGGCTATCTTTAATTATTTCAACCGTTCGGCAGGTGTTTCCGCCCTGAAGGTGAGTGAACTGGAGGGAAGGGTTTTGCGATATGGTGAAAACCCGCACCAGAAAGGAGTCTTTTACGGGGATTTTGAAGGGCTGTTCGAGCAGCTCCACGGAAAAGAGCTCTCCTACAACAACCTCCTGGATATAGATGCAGCTGTGAACCTGATGTCCGAATTCAGGGATGAGGAACCGACCTTCGCGATCCTGAAACACAACAATGCCTGCGGCCTCGCCACCCGGCCCTCGCTTGTAGAAGCCTATACGGATGCCCTGGCCGGGGACCCGGTTTCTGCCTTTGGCGGGATCCTTATCAGCAACCGTCCGGTCGACAAACCCACAGCGGAAAAAATTCACGACCTGTTTTGTGAAGTAGTCATTGCCCCTGCATTTGAAGCCGATGCCCTGCAAGTCCTGAAGGGGAAGAAAAACAGGATCCTGCTGGTGCAGAAACACTGGAACCTTCCGGACACCCAATTACGGACATGTCTGAACGGCTGGCTTTTCCAGGAAAAAGACCTTAAAACAGACCAGGTTGGCGGCTTAATGAATGCTACCGATAAAAAGCCGTCAGACCGGGAAATGGAAGACTTGTTGTTTGCTTCCAAGATCTGCAAGCACACCAAGTCAAATACTATTGTGCTGGCCAGGAACAAGCAGCTCTGTGCCAGCGGCACCGGGCAGACCTCCCGCGTCGATGCGCTTAAACAGGCCATTCATAAGGCCACCTCATTCGGCTTTGACCTGGGCGGGGCGGTGATGGCCAGCGATGCATTTTTCCCGTTCCCGGACTGTGTGGAGATCGCGGACCAGAGCGGCATCACCTCCGTAATACAGCCGGGAGGCTCCATAAAGGACCAGCTCAGCATCGATTATTGCAACGAAAATGGCATGTCAATGGTTATGACAGGTACACGTCATTTTAAGCATTAATTTTACTACTTTTGTCGGTAAAATTTGCCCGTTTATCGGGAACCTAACTGCAAGCGAATGGGATTTTTTGATTTCCTGACAGAAGAAATTGCTATTGACCTGGGGACGGCCAATACGCTCATAATTCACGATGACAAAGTAGTTGTGGACAGCCCTTCTATTGTGGCACGTGACCGGATCAGCGGAAAGATCATCGCCGTGGGCAGGGAAGCAAATATGATGCAGGGCAAAACCCATGAAAACATAAAAACCATTCGCCCGCTGAAGGATGGGGTAATCGCAGATTTCGACGCCTCGGAGAAGATGATCAACATGTTCATCAAGAACATCCCGGCCCTGAAGAAAAAATGGTTCCCCCCTGCCCTGAGGATGGTCATTTGCATTCCCTCAGGAATCACCGAGGTGGAAATGCGGGCGGTAAAGGAATCTGCCGAGCGGGTAAACGGAAAAGAGGTATACCTCATCCACGAACCCATGGCGGCAGCCATCGGGATAGGCCTGGACATTATGCAACCCAAGGGGAACATGATTGTTGATATCGGAGGGGGTACTACCGAGATTGCGGTGATCGCCCTGGGGGGGATCGTCTGTGATAAATCCGTCAAGATAGCGGGGGATGTCTTTACCAATGATATCATTTATTACATGCGTACCCAGCATAACCTGTATGTAGGGGAATCCACCGCAGAAAACATCAAGATACAGATCGGTTCCGCCACGGAGGATCTGCAATCGCCACCGGACGAGATGTTGGTACAGGGAAGGGACCTGCTGACCGGAAAGCCCAAACAGGTATCCATCACCTACCGGGAGATCGCAAAGGCCCTGGACAAGTCCATCCTTCGGGTGGAGGATGCCGTAATGGAAACCCTCTCCCAAACCCCGCCTGAACTGGCAGCTGACATCTATAACACAGGAATTTATCTGGCCGGGGGCGGCTCCATGCTCCGGGGTCTGGACAGGCGCCTGTCCCAAAAGACAGACCTGCCGGTTTACATCGCGGAAGATCCGCTGCGGGCAGTAGTCCGGGGGACAGGAATCGCGCTGAAAAACCTGGAGCGCTATAAGAGCATCCTTATTAAATAAACCGGGCGGGAAGCACCCCGATAGAACCTTCCCCCCGGACATACTTAGGGAACGTGCATGCAACGCATCATTAATTTTATACTACGGAACAAAAACACCCTGCTCTACGCACTGCTCCTGCTGATCTCCTTCTTCCTGACCATTCAGAACAACGATTACCACCGCGCCCGCTATTTCAATTCAGCCAACTGGCTCACTGGGAATATTTATGAGTCGTACGCAGGTATTACCAAATATTTCGATCTGAATCAGGAAGTCAAAGAGTTACGGGAAGAAAACACCAGGTTGAAAACACTTCTATACAACCGGGAAAGACCGGATACCGTGGAGATGGATACCAGCAGCCTGGATTACGAGGTGCTCTCTGCCCGCGTGATCAAGAACAGCTATGCGAATCCCGATAATTACCTCACCATCAACCGGGGCAGCAGTGACAGCGTGCTCCAGGACATGGGTGTGATTAGCTCACGGGGCATCCTCGGAATCGTGGAGCGTAGCAGCTCGAATTTCGCCTCCGTGCAAAGCGTGCTGAACAGCAAGTCCAATATAAACGCCAAAATACAGCATACGGATTACTTCGGTTCGCTCACCTGGGACCAGCAGGACTTCAGGATTGTGCAACTGGAAGATATACCGCGCCTCAACCCCGATCCGATGAAGGTGGGAGATACCATTGTTACCGGGGCCATGTCCAGTATTTTTCCTGAAAACATCCCCATCGGGACCATTGTGAACATCGAACTGAATCAGGCCGGGAGTTTGTATGAAATCGATGTACGGCTTTTTAACGATATGACGAACCTCGGGCAGGTCTATATCATCCGGAACCGGAAACGACCGGAAATCCTGAGCCTCGAAAACGAAACCGCTGATGACTGATAGGTACATCCTGGGTGCGATTCGGTTCATTGGACTTGTACTTGCCCAGGTCCTGGTTTTCAACCACCTCAACATCCTGGGAAGCATCAATCCCATGGTCTATATCCTTTTCCTGTTCTGGTACCCGGTACAGGAAAACCGTACCTCGCTGATCACTATTTCCTTCGCACTGGGCTTTGCCGTGGACCTTTTTTCAGACACTATGGCGCTTCATTCGGCCGCAAGCGTTACAGCCGCATTTTTCAGGTTCCCCATTATGAGGTTTGTTTTTGGAGTGAATCTGGAATTTCAGAACTTCAGAATTTCAGGGTCGACGCGTGTACAACAATTCAGTTTTCTTGCGTTATTAATTGTGGTTCACCACCTTGCATTCTTTGCCCTGGAAATTTTTAGTTTGTCGAATTTGCTTTTAATTTTGAAACGTATCGTTTTGACCGGCCTCAGCACCTTTGTCTTTTCTGTGCTGATTGCCGCATTGTTCTCGAGACGAAGAACATGACCGGCAGAGCCCGTTAAAACCGGGTCTGCCTCCCTTCACCGGAGATTGAGATGAAAAAAATTGTACTATCTTCCATTATCATCCTGATCGGGATCACCTTTATAGGCAGGCTTTCCTATCTCCAGATATTTAGTTTCTCCCGGGATCAGGTTTTGGAAGACCCTGCCGTTCAACCGGTTTATGATTATCCGGAACGGGGATATATTTACGACCGTAATGGGGAATTGCTGGTTGCCAACCAGCCCGCCTATGATGTGATGGTCATCCCCAGAGAAGTTACCTCTTTGGATACCCTTGAGTTCTGTTCCTTACTGGGCATTACCCGGGATCACTTTGTAAAGCGCCTGAAAAAGGCCCGCACATACTCCCCGCGCCTTCCCTCCGTTCTGGTGCCCCAACTCTCCAAGGAGGATTATGCGAGGCTACAGGAAAAAATGCGAAAATACCAGGGATTTTACATTGAAAAGAGATCCCTGCGGGATTATAAAACCTCCGCCGGTGCCAATGTGCTGGGATATATCAGCGAGGTTAATGAATGGGACCTGAAAAACAATCCCTACTACGCACTTGGAGAATTAACAGGCAGGACGGGGATCGAAAAACAATATGAAGAGATCCTGAGGGGCCAAAAAGGCGTTAAATACATACAAAAAGACCGTTTCAACCGGGTGATCGGTCCCTACAAGAACGGCAGCTGGGACACCCTGGCCAAGCCGGGAACAGAAATACACATCACCCTGGACAAGGAGCTTCAGGAATACGGCGAACGCCTTATGGTCGGGAAGCGAGGAGGCATTGTGGCCATAGAACCCGCCAGCGGCGAGATCCTGGCGATGATTTCCGGCCCCACCTATGAGCCCTCCCTCCTCGTGGGGAGACAGCGTTCCTTCAACTACAGCAAGCTTCACTACGACACCATCTCAAAGCCCACCTGGGACCGGGCTATCCTTGCCGAACCCTCTCCTGGATCTCCCTTTAAAACCCTGCAGGCACTCGCTGCCCTTCAGGAAGGGGTGATTAGCCCGGAAACCACCTTCCGCTGCTACAACGGGTTCTATGTTGGAAATACCAAGAGAGGATGCCACTGCGGCGGCGGCATCAGGACGATGAACAGTGGGATTTATAGATCCTGCAATGCCTATTTCGCAGGGACCTTCCGCAAGTTTTACGACAACTATGAAACCACCGACCAGGCCCAGGATGTGTGGGAGGAGCACATGAAGAGTTTCGGCCTGGGGGATTATCTCGGATACGACCTGCCAACCGGCAGGCCGGGGCGCATCCCCGGCAAGGAATACTACGACCGCGTCTACGGGGACGGCCGGTGGGCTTCCACCTATATCATTTCAAATTCCATCGGTCAGGGGGAGGTGGCTGCCACCCCCATACAACTGGCGAATATGACTGCGGCCATCGCCAACCGGGGCTACTTCTATACTCCCCACTTTATCAAGAAGTTTGGGGATAAGGAAATCGAGGATGCCAGGTATTTAGAGCGCAAGTACACCACGATCGACCCTGAGCACTTCGAGCCCGTTATCCAGGGAATGGCTGATGTTTACAATAAGGGGACGGCCAAGTGGCTACAGATCCCCGGGGTCGAAATTGCTGGAAAAACGGGTACTGTGGAGAACTACACCCGGATTGAAGGTGTACGGACCCAGCTCACGGACCACTCCCTGTTCGTGGCTTTTGCCCCGGTTCACAATCCGAAAATTGCCCTGGCCGTTTACATCGAGAACGGGTACTATGGAGCGCGCTATGCCGGACACATCGCCTCCCTAATGATCGAGAAATATCTCAAAGGCGAGATCAGCCGTAAGGATCTGGAGAAACGGATGCTGGAAAAAACACTGGATCACGAATACGCCAAACCCTATTCGGGGGAGGATTTCAAGATCAACGAATATGTCTGGTAGGAATGTGCTCCGGAGGCTGGACTGGGTATCCATCCTGATTTTCCTCCTCCTGGTGAGTATTGGCTGGCTCAATATTTATTCCAGCACCTTTACGGAATCAGGCACTTCCATTTTCGACTTCAGCCAACTCTACGGAAAGCAACTGCTATTTATAGGGATCAGCCTGGTTTCCATCCTGCTTATCATGGCTCTTGAAGCAAGTTTCTATGAACGCTTTTCGAGTGTTTTCTACATAATTATCCTGTTGCTCCTGCTGGGCCTTTTCCCTTTTGGAAAGACCATCGCCGGGGCTACTTCCTGGTACGGCCTTGGGTTTTTCAACCTGCAGCCCTCAGAGCTCGCCAAAGCAGCCACAGCCCTGGCCCTGGCCAAATACCTCAGCGATATTCAGACGGATATCAAAAGGCGGAAGGACCAGCTGATCGCCCTGTCCATAATCATTCTGCCGGCATTGCTGATCATACCCCAACCCGATCCGGGCAGCGCCCTGGTATTCTTTTCCCTGGTCTTTGTGCTGTTTCGGGAAGGACTACCCCTGTGGTATCTGGGGGTTGCATTTATCGCTATCCTGCTGTTTATCACCACCCTGATGTTTGGTACGGTATGGGTGGCTATCGGGCTTTCCCTGATCATCGCCTTCACATACCTGCTGAAAAAACCCTCTGTCAAAATCCCCATCG
>CBDUBB010000118.1:0-7263 GCA_965365265.1 uncultured Flavobacteriaceae bacterium | reverse complement strand
CTCCCAAGGATGTAGCCCTGTATATCATCTCCCGCCTCTCAACTTCAGGAGCTACCGGGTATTTTGTGGAATATGCCGGCGAGGTCTTCAGGAATATGTCAATGGAAGGCCGGATGACCGTTTGCAACCTCAGTATTGAAATGGGTGCACGCGGTGGTATGATTGCCCCGGATGAGAAGACATTTGCCTATGTAAAAGGCCGCGAATTCGCTCCAGCGGGAGCCAACTGGGACAATGCCATGGCGTATTGGAAGACGCTGCATTCCGACCCGGATGCCACCTTTGACAGGGAGGTCACATTTGCGGGGGCCGATATAGAACCCATGATTACCTATGGAACGAACCCGGGAATGGGTGTTGGGATCTCAGGGGCCATCCCTACTGCCCAGGATGTGGAGGCAGGAGCTGCCACCTACCAGAAATCCCTGCAATACATGGATTTCCATGAAGGGGAATCCATGTTGGGCAAGAAAATAGATTTTGTCTTCCTCGGTAGTTGTACCAATGGGCGTATTGAGGATTTCAGGGCTTTTGCCAGCGTCATTCGGGGGCGGAAAAAGGCACCTCATGTGACCGCGTGGCTGGTGCCGGGTTCCCACAAGGTGGAAACGGCCATTAAAGACGAGGGCATCCTCGATATCCTGAATGAGGCCGGATTTGAGCTTCGCGAACCAGGCTGTTCGGCCTGCCTGGCGATGAACGACGATAAGATCCCGGCCGGCAAATATGCCGTGAGTACTTCCAACCGGAATTTCGAGGGAAGGCAGGGCCCCGGGGCACGTACGCTCCTGGCCAGCCCTCTTGTGGCTGCCGCAGCTGCAGTAACCGGAAGGGTAACAGACCCCAGGGAACTGCTTAAGACGGAAATGGTATAATCAAATCATCAGAAAATCAATGGCATACGATAAATTCACCCTGTTAAAAAGTTCGGCAGTACCCCTGCCCATTGAGAATGTGGACACGGACCAGATTATTCCGGCCCGCTTCCTGAAGGCAACCGAACGGAAAGGGTTCGGGGACAACCTCTTCCGCGACTGGCGCTACCACCCGGATGGCACCCCAAAGGAGCATTTTGTGCTGAACAATCCCCGGTATAGCGGCAAGATCCTTGTTGGCGGCAAGAATTTCGGATCGGGTTCTTCCAGGGAGCACGCCGCCTGGGCCGTATACGACTATGGCTTCCGGTGTGTGGTGTCCAGTTTCTTCGCGGATATCTTTCGCAATAACTGCCTGAATGTGGGGGTGCTTCCCGTACAGGTAAGCCCTTCTTTCCTGGAGGAGATTTTCGGGGCTATTGAAACGGACCCCGCAACGGAACTGGTGGTCGACCTGCCGAATCAAACCATCACCATCGCCTCCACCCAGGCCTCCGAATCTTTTGAAATTAACGGCTATAAAAAGCAGAACATGCTCAACGGGTTTGACGATATTGACTATCTGCTCAACATGAAGGGGGAAATTGAGGCCTTTGCCTCCGGAACCCCCCTCTAACCCATTCCACCCCCAAACAAGCAGCAAAAGGCAGACTATGGAACGGAGGCGCATTGAAATAATGGATACCACCCTTAGGGACGGGGAACAAACCTCGGGGGTTTCCTTTACTGCTTCCGAGAAGCTTTCCCTGGCACGCCTGCTTTTGGAAGAGCTAAAGGTAGACCGCATTGAGGTGGCCTCTGCACGGGTCTCCGAGGGCGAGTTCGAATCGGTGCGCCAGATCACGGGTTGGGCGGCTGATTCCGGGCACCTGCCCCGGGTGGAAGTCCTGAGTTTTGTCGATAAAGGCGCTTCCCTGGAGTGGCTTAAAAAAGCGGGGGGTCGCGTACAGAACCTGCTGACTAAGGGTTCCCTGAACCATCTGACCCACCAGTTGCGCAAGACCCCGAAAGCCCATTTCAGGGATGTAGGTGAGGTGCTTGAGATGGCAGGAGATCAGGGCATTCGCACCAATATTTACCTGGAAGACTGGAGCAACGGGATGCGCAATTCAAAGGAGTATGTACTCGAATTCCTCGATTTTCTAAGTAGCCAGCCTGTTGACAGGATCCTGCTTCCGGATACCCTGGGGGTTTTGACACCTCATGAAACCTATAGCTTTTTACAGGATATCACCGCGCGATATCCGGAGGTGCACTTTGACTTTCACGGACACAACGACTATGACCTCAGTGTCGCAAATGTACTTGAAGCGGTCCGCGCCGGGGTTCACGGCCTGCACCTGACTGTCAATGGAATGGGTGAACGTGCGGGGAATGCACCCCTGGCCAGTGTGGTGGCAGCCATCAATGATTTTGTCCCCGAAGTGCACATAGGCGTTAACGAGAATGCCCTGTACAAGGTCAGTAAACTGGTTTCTGCTTTTACGGGTATAGGCATCCCCTCCAACAAACCTATAGTGGGGGACAACGTTTTTACCCAGACTGCCGGTATTCACGCCGATGGGGACAACAAGAAAAACCTGTACTTCAACGACCTGTTGCCGGAGCGCTTCGGACGAAAACGGAAATACGCTCTCGGGAAGACTTCCGGCAAGGCCAATATCCAGAAAAACCTTCAGGAGCTTGGGCTCTCCCTGAGCGAATCAGAACTTCAGCAGGTTACGGCCCGCATCATCGAACTCGGTGATAAAAAGGAAAAAGTCACGCAGGAAGACCTGCCATACATCATATCGGATGTGCTTGACAGTGGGGCATACCAGCAGCAGGTGTTTATACGCTCCTATGTACTGACCCATGCCAAGGGACTCCAGCCCACTACCACGGTAGCACTTGAAATAGAGGGAAAGACCTATGAAGAAAATGCCCGCGGTGACGGGCAGTTTGACGCCTTCATGAATGCCCTTCGAAAGGTGTACAAGGGTCTGAAGAAGCCCCTGCCATCCCTGATCGACTACGCCGTACGGATCCCTCCCGGGTCCAGTTCAGATGCCCTTTGCGAGACCATCATTACCTGGAGCCATACGGATCGGGAATTTACGACCCGGGGGCTGGATTCCGATCAAACCGTTTCTGCTATCAAGGCAACTGAAAAAATGCTCAACATCTGCATCTGAGCAACTGCCTTTTCAGAGGAGGTACTCCGTACTTATAAAATTGGACAGGTTGGATTCCAAAAGATCCTTTACTGTTTCCTTGTTCAGGGAGTTGTCCTTGAAAGCGACGAAGGTGCGAATGGAAAAGGACCTGAGGGCGTCGTGTACACTCAGGGTGGACTGGGCGGAGTCCTTGCGCCCGGTAAAGGGATAGACATCGGGTCCGCGTTGACAGGAGCTGTTCAGGTTGACCCTGCAGACCAGGTTTACAAGCGTGTCTATCAGGGGGGCGAGGGTACGGACATCCCTTCCAAACAGGCTAACCTGTTGTCCGTAGTTGCTCGCAGCCATATCGTCCAGCGGCTGGTCGATATCCGTGAACGAAATCACCGGGATCACCGGCCCGAATTGCTCCTCTTCGTAAACGCGCATATCCGGGGTGACCGGATACAGTACCGCTGGCCAGATGAAGTTGTCATAGCGTTTCCCCCCTTTTTCGTTGAGGATGCGGGCGCCCTTGGCAAGGGCATCATCGATGAGTTCCTGAATGTATTCCGGTTTATCGGGTTCTGGCAGGGGGGTGAGTTTTACCCCTGCCTCCCAGGGGTTTCCAAATTTTAGGGCATCCACTCCCGCACAGAACCTGCTCAGGAATTCCTCCCGTACTTCCTCATGAACGTAAAGGATTTTAAGGGCGGTACATCGCTGGCCGTTGAAGGACAACGTCCCCGCCAGGCATTCCTGTATGGTCAGGTCCAGATCCGCATCCGGCATTATGATAGCGGGGTTTTTTGCCTCAAGTCCCAGGACCAGCCGAAGCCGGTTGCTTTTAGGATGCTGGTCCTGCAGGGCATTGGCAGATTTGCTGTTTCCGATCAGGGCCAGGACATCGACCTTTCCGGTTTTCATGATCGGAGAGGCCACGGCCCTGCCCCTGCCGAAAAGGATGTTGACCACCCCTTTTGGAAAACTGCTCCGGAATGCCTCAAGCAGGGGTGTGATTAGCAGTACCCCGTGCTTTGCCGGCTTGAAAATCGTGGTATTTCCCATAATAATAGCCGGTATGAGCAGGGCAAAGGTTTCGTTTAAGGGATAATTGTAGGGGCCCAGGCAAAGGACTACCCCCAAAGGCCCTCTCCGGATGTGGGCATACACCCCATCGTGCTTTCCGAATCGGGCGGAATTGCGGTCGAGTTGTTTGTAATCCTCGATGGTATCCCGGATGTACTCCACCGTCCGATCGAATTCCTTTTCTGAATCCGGCAGGGACTTCCCGATTTCCCACATCAGCAATTTTACCACCTTGTCCCGTTGCTTTTCCATTTGGGTGAGGAACTTTTCCATACAGGAGATCCGGTCCCTGACCTTCATGGTAGGCCATACCCCCTTGCCTTCATCATAGGCTTCAAGCGCCGCATCCAGGGCATCAAGGGCTTCTGATTCCCCCATGGCCGGAATACTCCCCAACAGGGTTGGCCGGTACGGCTCGGTGGTCGAAATGCTGGAATACACCTCGGAAGTTTCTCCTGCCCAGGTGTGCAGCTCTCCCCTAACCAGGTACTCTCTTTGGTGTATAGGGCTCTTTATAAGGTATTCAGCCGGAATTTCAGTGGTTGGCTCCATGCGTGGTCTAAAAAAATTGGTTTCAGCTTAGAAATCTAAATAGCGGGTTTCATCGCGGTCATGGATTCCCTCAGACGCGCACCCACCTGTTCCACCGGATGGTTTCGAATGGCCTTGTTCACCTCGATGAGCCTGGCATTATCCACCCCATTGTCCCTGTCCTGACCATACGCCTTCCCGATAACCTCGGTTGATATTTTTTCCATAAATCCGGATAGCAGCGGCTTGCAGGCATGGTCAAACAAATAACAACCGTACTCGGCTGTATCCGAGATGACCCGGTTCATTTCATACAATTTCTTTCGGGCAATGGTGTTGGCAATCAGCGGAGTCTCATGCAGGGATTCGTAATAGGCTGATTCCCCAATGATCCCTGATTCGGTCATGGATTCATAGGCCAGCTCGACGCCTGAACGGACGAAGGCAACCATCAAAACCCCTTTGTCGTAATACTCCTGTTCACTGAGGGGTTCTGCCGAGGCATCGGTTTTCTCGAACCGGGTCTCTGCCGTGGCAGCCCTCCAATTCAGCAAGTCCGCATCCCCTTTGGCCCAGTCTTCCATCATCGTTTTAGAGAAGTGTCCGCTCATAATGTCGTCCATGTGCTTTCGGAAAAGGGGTCTCATGACATCCTTCAGTTCCTCGGACAATTCAAAGGCTTTGATCTTGGCCGGATTTGAGAGGCGGTCCATCATATTGGTAATCCCCCCGTACTTCAGTCCCTCGGTGATGGTTTCCCATCCGTATTGTACCAACCGTGCGGCGTAGGGAGGGTCCAGGCCTTCCTCCACCATCTTGTCAAAGGACAGGATCGACCCGGTTTGCAGCAGGCCACACAAAATGGTCTGTTCTCCCATGAGGTCCGATTTCACCTCGGCAACAAAGGAGGACTCCAGAACCCCTGCTTTGTGGCCACCGGTGGCCACCGCATAGGCCTTTGCCTGGGCCAGGCCCTTCCCTTCCGGGTCGTTTTCGGGGTGGACGGCGATCAGGGTTGGTACCCCAAACCCCCGTTTGTACTCTTCCCGGACTTCGGAACCAGGGCTTTTGGGAGCTACCATGATTACCGTCAGGTCCTTACGCACCTGCATCCCCTCTTCCACGATATTAAACCCATGGGAATAGGAAAGGGTGGCCCCTTTTTTCATCAGGGGCATAACGGCGCCGACCACGGCTGTGTGTTGTTTGTCCGGGGTGAGGTTGATTACCAGATCTGCCTGGGGGATCAGTTCCTCATAGGTTCCCACCGTAAATCCATTTTCGGTAGCGTTCCGGAAGGAAGCCCGTTTTTCCTTGATGGCCGCCTCCCTCAGAGTATAGGAAATATCCAGGCCGGAATCCCTCATATTGAGCCCCTGGTTAAGCCCCTGGGCCCCACAGCCCACAATAACCACCTTTTTCCCTTTCAGGGCCGATACCCCGTCCGAAAATTCAGTGGGATCCATGAATCGGCATTTTCCAAGTTGTTCCAGTTTTTCCCGAAGTGAAAGGGTGTTGAAGTAATTGGACATACGTATGTGCTATTTTTAAGTTTTAAGATGCGTGATGAAATTTTTCTAAAAGGGCAGTAATCTGCATTTCAGCCTTGGTCACGGCTATCCTTCCGGATCGTACGAACTGCATGATCCCAAAAGGCTCCAGCTCGTGGTACATCTGGTCGATCTCATGCCGCCTGCCGGTCTTTGCCAGTACAAAAAATTCCCTGCTTACGGTAACGATCTGGCTATTACTCTCTTTGATGATATTCTGAATCTGACGTTCGTCGAACAACAAATGAGAAGCAATTTTGAAAAGGGCCGATTCCTGATAAATAGTCTCCTCGTCTGTATGATAAAAAGCCTTGATCACCTCTATCTGCTTTTCAATCTGAGTCACGATACGGCGTATCCAGGTTTCAGTTGTGTAGACTACAATGGTAAATTTTGAAACCTCTTCAATTTCTGATTTAGAGACATTTAAACTCTCTATATTAATGTGTCGCTTCAAAAATATACCCGAGATCCGATTCAGCAATCCAACGTGGTTTTCCGAATAGACCGAAATGGTAAACCATTTATTCTCCATGGTTGTTCTTTTGTTTAAATTCAAGGTTAAGGTTACTTCAGTCTTATTTCAGACACCGAAGCCCCGGAGGGGATCATCGGGAAGACATTGTCCTCCTTTTCCACCCGTACCTCCAGGAAATAGGGTTCGTTCGAGGCTATCATTTCGGAGACGGCATCAGCGAGATCCTCCCGTTTTTCCACCCGGTTTGCCTTCAGGTAATACCCTTCCGCGATTTTTACGAAGTCAGGGTTTACCATTACGGTGGACGCATAGCGGCTCTGAAAGAATAGTTCCTGCCACTGCCGGACCATTCCGAGAAAATCATTGTTCAGCACCACCACCTTGACGGGCAATTTATTCTGGAAGATGGTTGCCAGTTCCTGTATGGTCATCTGGAATCCCCCATCACCGGCGATGGCTACAACTTCCCGGTGCATGGCTCCCATCTTGGCACCTATGGCCGCCGGCAGCGCAAACCCCATGGTGCCCAGACCCCCGGAGGTAATATTGCTCTTGGATTCCCGGAACTTTGCGTACCGGCAGGTGACCATCTGGTGTTGCCCTAC
>CBDUBB010000117.1:0-7294 GCA_965365265.1 uncultured Flavobacteriaceae bacterium | reverse complement strand
GTCTCCCCGTATTACAACCGGCCCACGCAGGAAGGGATCTTCCGGCATTTTCAATCGCTTTCACAAATCAGCCCGCTTCCCCTTATCCTCTACAACGTTCCCAGCAGGACCGGCAGCAATATGCTTCCAGAGACCGTTCTTCGCCTGGCATCCGGGGGTGGAAAGATCCTTGGGGTAAAAGAAGCAAGCGGGGACATGGAACAGATCCGGGTCCTACTCAGGGAAGCACCGGATGGTTTTCTGGTGATCTCCGGGGACGATCTCACTGCCGTACCCACAGTCCTTGAAGGAGGGGCCGGGGTCATCTCAGTGCTGGGTCAGGGGATCCCGGGAATTTTCTCTGACATGATCCGGCTGGCCCGGGAGGGCAGGCAGGCCGAGGCCCTTGAAGTGCACCGGCAAATTGAGCCCCTTGTGGAGCTGATCTTCCGGGAGGGAAACCCGGCGGGGATCAAGGCGCTTCTTCAGCATCGGGGAATATGTCATAAAGGGGTGCGGTTACCGCTGGTAGCAGCCAGCGATGCCTTGACTGAAACCATGGGTAATTTCCTTGACACTAGGTTGCCCTTTGGGGATTTTCGTTAAATTTTGGCCAAAAGATGCGCTTTCAGCCTCGATGCAGGTACGTTTCGGATAACAGGGCCGTTTTATATTCCGTGAAATATGACTACTTTTGCCAAATGTTTTGGAGAATAGCCCGCTATGGTTCGTTGGTGCTCTTCGGAATTTTCCTGACCTCATGCAGTGAGTATCAGAAAATGCTGAAGGAGACCAACGTTTCAAAGAAATACGAATATGCGCAGAAGCTCTATGATGAGGGGGACTTCAAACGTTCCAACCGCCTGTTTGAGCAAATTGCCCCCCAGTTTGTGGGAAAACCACAGGGGGAACGGGTACAGTTTTTCCTGGCAGACAGCTATTACCAGATTGGGGACTACAATTTTGCCGGCTATCAGTTTGAGCGGTTCCTGAAGTCGTATCCGAGGAGCGACAGGGCAGATGAAGCCAGCTTTTTGGGAGCCAAAAGCTATTACCTGCTCTCCCCGCGATATTCCCTGGACCAGACCGATACGGACAAGGCCCTTACCAAGCTGCAGCTGTTCATCAATTCGTATCCGGATTCCGAGTACCTGCAGGAAGCGAACGCCATGGCACAGGAACTGACGACCAAGAAGGAGAAGAAGGCCTTCGAGATCGGTAAGCAATTTGTCAAGCTGGGCAAGTACTATGTGCTCGACTACAATATTTCGGCCATTGCGGCCCTCGATAATTTTATTTCCGATCATCCCGGTTCCGTATATCGGGAGGAGGCGTACTTTTTAAAATTCAGCGCCACCACCACGCTGGCTGTCAACAGTACCTTCAGCAAGAGGAAAGAACGGCTAGACGAAGCTCTCGCCGCCTACAATAGCCTGATTCGGAATTTTCCCGAGACGGAATTCTCGGAAGATGCCCAAAAGCTCTACGAGCGACTTCAGGAAGAAATTAATGCATATCAGCAACTTGAAAAACTGGCAAAATGAATATGACCGATCTTAAAAATTCCAAAGCCCCGATTACTACGGTTACCGTAAACCGGGACGAGTTTGATAAAAAGACCGACAACATCTATGAGGCTATTTCCATCGTTTCCAAAAGGGCCTCTCAGATAAATGCGGAGATCAAAAAGGAACTCCTGGAAAAACTGGAGGAATTCGCTACCTATAGCGATAGCCTGGAGGAAGTCTTTGAAAACAAGGAACAAATCGAGGTATCCAAGTTTTACGAAAAACTGCCCAAGCCACACGCCCTGGCCATACAGGAATGGCTTGAAGATAAAATCTACCACCGCAATACGGAGAAAGACCCGGAGTAAGATGCTGTCTTCCAAGCGTATCCTTTTGGGCATTACCGGGGGTATTGCTGCCTACAAGACGACCTTTCTTACCCGCTTGTTGATTAAAGCCGGTGCAGAAGTTCGGATCGTTATGACCGAAAGCGCCGGCGATTTTGTTTCCCCCCTTACCCTGGCCACCCTTTCCAAACACGAAGTCCTTCACAGTTTTGTTCGGGAAGAAGAAGGACTTACCGACTGGAACAACCATGTGGAACTCGGCCTCTGGGCGGATATGATGCTCATTGCCCCAGCCACGGCAAATACGCTTTCCAAAATGGCTTCCGGCACCTGTGACAACCTCCTTTTGGCCTGTTACATGTCTGCCAAATGCCCTGTGCTGATTGCTCCGGCCATGGATCTCGATATGTATCGCCACCCGGCAACGCGGAAAGCCCTGGAGACCCTTGAGGGATACGGTCATGGGGTTATCCCGGCAGGGGAGGGCGAGCTCGCGAGCGGCCTCCACGGGGAAGGACGGATGGCAGAGCCCGGGGATATCGTTGCGTATATGGAAAACTACCTGCGTGCGGGCCAGCCCCTTACCGGCAAAAACATCCTGATTACAGCCGGGCCCACCTATGAAGCCATCGATCCGGTTCGCTTCATAGGGAACCATTCCAGTGGGAAGATGGGCTTTGCCCTGGCGGAAGCTGCGCTGGAGCTCGGTGCTTCTGTTACGCTAATCAGCGGACCCACCCACCTCGAGACGGATCCGTCAATCCGACTGATACGGGTTACCTCTGCCCTGGAAATGTATACCCGGGCCGTAAATGCCTTCCCTGAAATGGATGTGGTGATCGGTGCAGCTGCTGTGGCAGATTACCGACCTGAAAAGCAGTCCCGTGAGAAATTAAAGAAGGAGGGGGAGACACTGGAATTGAAGCTCGTCCGGAACCCGGATATAATTGCAGCCCTCGGTGAACAGAAGACCACCCAGTATGTGGTGGGGTTTGCGCTTGAAACAGATAACGAACTCGATTTTGCCAAAGGAAAGCTGCAGGACAAGCGCCTGGACGCGATTGTGCTGAACTCCCTGAAGGACTCCGGGGCCGGTTTTGGTTCAGACACCAACAAAGTGACCTTTATAGACAAGAATTTGACGATAACTCCGTTTGAATTAAAAACCAAGGCCGAGGTAGCCCGGGATATCCTGCATGAGATACACAAACGCCTTCCGAAATAACGCCCTTGCCCTTTGGGTCGGGTTGCTATGCCTGCTGCCCCTAAAGGCACAGGAGCTGAATTGTACCGTTACGGTCAATTCGGATCAGGTTTCCCAGACAAATCAACAGGTGATTACCACCCTGGAGCGTTCCCTGACGGAATTTATCAACAAAACCCGTTGGACCAACCAGGTCTTCCGTGAAAACGAACGTTTGAATTGCCGGATTTTCATCACCGTAACCAACTTTGAATCAAGCCGCTTTCAGGCGACCATCCAGTTGCAATCCTCCCGGCCCGTTTTCAACACTTCATACGAAACGTCGGTTTTCAACTACAAGGATGACCAGTTCAACTTTGAATATATAGAATTCCAGCCCCTGGTGTTTAACGAGAATGTCTTCAATTCAAACCTGGTGGGGGTCATTTCCTATTATGTGTATATCATGCTCGGGCTGGATGCCGATACCTTTGAACTGGAAGGAGGTACGGAGTACTACAAAAAGGCCCAGGGCATCGTTACCCAGGCCCAGGGCAGCAATTACGGAGGGTGGGGGCAGACCGCATCTGACAACCGGACCCGTTTTCAGCTGGTGGACAACCTGCTTTCCAATACCTTCCGGGAGTACCGCATCGCCCTGTACAACTACCACCGGAAAGGTCTCGACATCATGGCGGACAACAACAGCACGGGAAAGCAGGTAATTGCCGGTTCCCTGAGGCTTTTTGAAACCCTGATCCAACGCCGGCCCAATGCCTTTCTGATCCAGACCTTCTTCGATGCCAAGGCGGAAGAGATCCAGAATATCTTCTCGGATGGGCCCAAGGTAGATATCGTTCAGCTGAAAGAGACCCTGAACCGGGTAGCTCCCTTCTACGCGAGCACCTGGAATCAAATTACCTACTGACCGCATTTTTTTACAGTCGGAACTGTTATCTTTACGGCACTAAAATCCCAACAGGTGCTGTCCCGTTTATCCATACAGAATTACGCCCTGATAGATGACCTCCAGGTCCGTTTTTCCGAAGGGTTTACAACCATTACCGGGGAGACGGGGGCTGGAAAGTCCATCCTGCTCGAGAGCCTTTCCCTGGTGCTGGGCAAGCGGGCAGACCGGACGGCGCTTCGGGATCAGGACCGAAAATGCGTCGTGGAAGCGGAATTCTTCCTGGAACGCTACCCGAACCTCAGGGAGTACTTTCGGGTGCAGGACCTGGACTACGACACAAATACCATCCTGAGGAGGGAAATCAACCCAAGCGGCAAATCACGGGCCTTTGTGAATGACAGCCCGGTTACCCTGGATGTACTCTCTGCCCTGGGAAAGCGCCTTGTGGATGTCCATTCACAGCACCAGACCCTGGAACTCACGGAACACGACTTTCAGCTTCACGTGGTGGATGCACTGGCTGACAATACCGAACTCCTGGCGAAATATCGGGAACAAAGGACGATATTTCTCGGTGCCCTAAAACGCCTCGATGAATTGAAGACCAGCAGGGATACGGCTTTCAGGGAGCAGGATTACAACGAATTTTTGCTAGACGAACTGGATAAGGCCAACCTGCAGGCAGGAATGCAGGAGGCGCTGGAAGATCAGTACGCCAGGCTGAGCAACGCGGAGCAAATTATGGAAACCCTGGGCGGGGCTGTTCAGCTTTGCAAAGAGGAGGAATACGGATTGCTCTCCCTTCAGGGCCGCCTGAGGCAACTCAGCAGCAAGCTCGCCGGGTACGGCCCGTCCTTCAGGGGCCTGCACGACCGGATACAGTCCCTTTTCATCGAAGCCGATGATATCTCCCAGGAGTTGGAGCAACTTCTTGAAGAGCAGGAGGCGGACCCGGGGCAGCTGGAAGTGGTTGGCAACCAACTCCAGGTTTTGTTCAACCTTCAGAAAAAGCACGGGGTAACTACTGTTTCGGACCTGCTGGAGCTAAGAGAATCCCTGCGGGAAAAGGTGGAACGCACTGTCGACCTGGACCAGGAGATAGCCGATCTGGAAAACCGGGTGGAAGCTATTCAAACCGCTCTGGCAGCCCTTGCCGAGGAGCTGCATAAGAGGCGGGCGGATGCCTTGCCTGCATTCACCTCCCAGCTGGAACAGCAACTTTCCGGTCTTGGGATGCCCAATGCCTCCTTTAAATGGCGCCTGATCCCGCAGGAAGGGTTTGGTCCTGCCGGGAGGGACTCCCTGGAACTGCTTTTTACCGCCAACAAAGGGGGGCAGCACGGACTCCTGAAGAAGACGGCCTCCGGGGGTGAATTATCCAGGATCATGCTGACCATCAAGGCGATACTTGCCTCCTACGAACCGCTTCCCACCATGATGTTCGACGAGATTGACACGGGGGTATCCGGGGATATTTCCACCCGGATGGCCGAGATCATGCAAAAGATGTCGGGGCATATGCAGATTTTCGCCATTACGCACCTGCCACAGGTCGCCTCGAGAGGGCATCAGCAATTCAAGGTCTACAAAGAGGACAGGGATGGACGCACCTATACCCAAATGAAGCCTCTTGAGCGGGAGGAACGGCTACAGGAACTCGCCCAGATGCTTGGTGGCAGCGGAACTTCGGATGCCGCGCTCACCCATGCCAGGGAGTTGCTCAATTAGGAGTCTGGTACCGCCGGGCTGATCCTGCTCTGATTCGTACCTCTTATAACTTCTTTTTTAAATATCTTTGAGGCGTTTAACCATAATGAGATGCCATGGGCTACAATCTACTGAAAGGGAAAAAGGGAATTATTTTCGGAGCACTGGACGAGCACTCCATCGCCTGGAAAACCGCAGAACGGGTACATGAGGAAGGGGGCTCCTTTGTACTTACCAACGCTCCTATCGCCATGCGGATGGGGAAAATAAACGAACTGGCAGAAAAAACGGGATCTCAGATCATTCCCGCCGACGCGACCAGCGAGGAAGACCTCGATAACCTGGTTTCCCGTGCCATGGAGGTTCTTGGCGGAAAACTGGATTTTGTGCTGCACTCCATTGGGATGTCCGTAAACGTGCGCAAAGGAAGGCACTATACGGACCAGAAGTACGATTTTACCACCAAGGGCTGGGATGTTTCGGCCCTCTCCTTCCACAAGGTCATGCAATCGCTTTACAAGGCGGATGCCATGAATCCCTGGGGGAGTATCGTGGCCCTGACCTATATGGCAGCCCAGCGTACCTTCCCGGATTACAACGATATGGCAGACAACAAGGCCTACCTGGAATCCGTTGCGCGGAGTTTTGGGTACTTTTTCGGGAAAGAAAAGCAGGTACGTGTCAATACCATTTCCCAATCCCCGACGCCCACCACGGCCGGCAAAGGGGTTACCGGGTTTGACGCTTTCATCAATTATGCGGAGAAAATGTCGCCCCTTGGCAATGCGACGGCCCTGGAATGCGCTAACTACACGGTGAGCCTGTTTTCAGACCTCACCCGAAAGGTTACCATGCAGAACCTCTATCACGACGGGGGCTTTTCATCCACCGGAGTAAGTCAGGAGATCATCGATACCTTCGGGGAATAACCACCGTAAAATAAGATTTCAAAGCCATCCGCCGTACGGATGGTTTTTTTATAAGCGTTTATGGATTTGCGATTTTCATTTGTGGTACCGGTGTACAACCGGCCAGAAGAAACCCGGGAACTACTCGAGAGCCTCTCCCGCCAGGATTTCGGGGAACCTTTTGAGGTGGTTATTGTCGAGGACGGCTCCTCGATTACTTCTGAGGCCGTTGTCGGGGAGTATCGGGACCGGCTGCAGATCGCCTATTTCAAAAAGCAGAACACAGGGCCCGGGGACTCCCGAAATTTCGGGATGCGTGAGGCTTCGGGAACGTATTTCATCCTGGTGGATTCCGACTGCATCCTGCCACCGGAGTACCTTCAACAGGTATCCGATGCGCTTGGAAGGGCATACCTGGATTGTTTCGGAGGGCCAGACGATGCCCACCCCTCCTTCAACGCCCTGCAAAAGGCGATCAGTTTTACGATGACCTCCGTGCTGACCACCGGGGGTATTAGGGGCAAAAAGATCGCCCGGAAGGACTTTCAGCCCCGAAGTTTTAATATGGGCATTTCCCGGGAGGCCTTTGAGGCGAGTGGTGGTTTCGGGAACATCCACCCGGGGGAAGACCCCGACCTTAGTCTCAGGCTAAAAGACCTCGGGTATTCCCTCGGCTTTATTCCAGGGGCCCGTGTCTACCACAAACGCCGCATTGATTTTCCGTCATTCTACAGGCAGGTGCATAAATTCGG
>CBDUBB010000116.1:0-7365 GCA_965365265.1 uncultured Flavobacteriaceae bacterium | reverse complement strand
CCTGCAACCTTCTGAGCCGTAATCAGATGCGCTATTCAGTTGCGCCACGTGGCCGTATTGGGTTCCCTGTAAAAAGGGATGCAAATATATTTCTTTTTACATTTAGGGCAAAATGCCTGAGGCCTATTTGATATGAATTTTAAGCACTTCATTCGGGAAGTACCCGATTTCCCTGAAAAAGGGGTTGTTTTTAAGGATATTACGCCCCTTCTTGAGGATCCGAAGGCATTCCAGGCTGCGGCCGATGCCTTGCTGGGGTTTACCCAGGGCCTGCAAATCGATAAGGTCGTGGGGATAGAGAGCCGGGGGTTTTTCTTCGCCCCTGTCCTGGCCATGAGGCTGGGGGCGGGCTTTATCCCGGCGCGGAAACCGGGGAAACTCCCGAGGGAGATCCGCCAGCAGGAATATGACCTGGAGTACGGGACCGATGCCCTGGAGCTTCATGCCGAGAGCATCATCGAAGGGGACCGGGTGCTCGTTCACGACGACGTCCTCGCCACCGGTGGGACGGCAAGGGCCATGTGCGATTTGATAGAACAACTGGGAGGAGAGGTCGTTCAGTGTAATTTCCTGATTGAACTTGGGTTCCTGAACGGTCGGGAGAAACTTAACGGCTATCCCCTGAAATCCCTGATCATCTTCTAATCAAGGGCCCGGGTGGTCACGTAATACCGCCAGCCGATGAGTGCCATCTGTAACTTGCTGGCTTTGGAGAGATCCAGCCTCTTTCTGGAATAGGAGGGAAGCAACCATTTGTTGAGGCGGGCAAGCACCCTGAAAAACATCCGTTTCATGGTGGCAAAGGTATCAAACTCACAGAAAACAAAAAGGCCACCCCAAGGGTGGCCATTTATAGTTAAATACAGTATCCTTCCTGTTAGAACAATCCCCAGATGAGGGTAAGTAAAAGGTACAGTACAAACTTTGCAATTGCGATCATTGAAGTAGTTGTGTTTATCGGTTAATGGTGTTTATGAAGGCCGAATATAGAAGTTGGCTTCAGCTTCCTCCAAGGAAATTCGCTAAAATTAACGAGGTCACGTACACTATTGTAAGTGAAATAATATTTATCAATTCAAATTGAAACAACTATTCCTTGGATAAGGTTATAATTATAAATTATGATATGAACTTGAAGTTATAATTTATAACATTTCAAGGGAGATTTTTGGGTGTTTTTATAAAAACAGGGTAAAAACGGGGTGATTTGGACCCCGTTTTGTCTTCTTTGGTTTTATGAAAAAAGAAGCCGGGCCCATTTGACAAGGCCCGGCTTCCAGAAGAAATCAAACGAATTTTGGCCGGTTATTCCTTCTTAGTGGTAATTTCAACCACCCCGTCTGCAGCTTTTTTGCCGTATTTCTCGACTGCCTTGGGCCCTTTCCAAACGTTTATCGTTGCAATCTGGTCCGGATCCAGGTTCTTAACCTCTTTGCGGCTGGCCTTTTTTCCGTCGATAAAGAAAAGCATTTTGCCATCTGTGGGTAGGGTGATAACATCATAATCACCTCCTTTATCGAGGTCTACCACAACCCTTTTGTATTTGGCCTTGGAGTCTCCTTCCGGTGAAATTTCAAGGATACGCTCCTCATCCCCTCCTTCCTTAACTCTAATTATGGATTTTGACATCCACATCCGAATCCTCATCCGTTTCAAGCATTTTTACAAATATTTTCTCAGCCTTGCCTTCCTTTCCGAATTCCTCCCGGCTCACTTCTTTTCCATCCACGATGACGATCTTTTTGCCGTCTTTTTCACGAACCTCGATCGTTTGGGCATCTTCCTGCATTTCGAGGATATACATATTTTCCCGTTCCTCTAATTGTTCGAGATATGCTTTTTCCCCTTCCTCTGTGGTGACTTCTTTTCCGTTTACGATAAAGACATGTTCCCCCTTATCCATGTGGGTTCCGACCAAATGGCCATCCTCTTCTCCTGAGCGCTGTACCCAGATCATCTTATCGCCGGATCCGGTGGTAAAATGAACTTCTTTGCCGGTGCTGAATTCCTTGAAAGTACTCGCTTCCCCGAAAAACACGCCCCCTTCTGAGTTGATGTAGATCAACACGGGCTTGATGGGTTCGTCCGAATCAGAATTGTAGCTGCCGCTGAAGGGATTTCCGTTCTCGGCTTTTCCGCTGATGCTGAAAGACAGGTTGATGATCTCCCGGGCATCGTTCCGGACGGTGGTATAGGAGAAGTCCACCCCGTCTTTGGCGAGCTTTTTCTTGAGCTCGAGCAGCTCTTCATCCGTGGTCGCCTTGTCGATGGTAACCTCGATGGTTTTAGCATCGGCAAAGAAAACATTCTCGGTGTCAGCAGCCTCCGGAATGTAAACGGTTTCCCGGTTAAAGGCCATCAGGAAGGCGGCCATTACAGGGAGGATTAACAGGTACTTAACCAGATGAATGGTTTTGGATTGATTTTGTTGCAACATGACTATTCGTTTTTTGATTAATGAACTATAAAATGAATTGACCAATGCGGGGGTCAGCGAATTCCCTGATACTTTTAACAGGGTATACTGGTATTCCCTGACAGAGGTAAGCTTTCGTACGGCCTGGGAATCGGCAAGGTATTCCAGGTTCTGCTGAATGCTTTTCTGGTACCACCAGGCGAGCGGGTTTACCCACAGCAGGATGGCGGTGGCCCTCCCCAGAAGGACATCCAGGGAGTGGAATTGCCTCGCATGGACTTTTTCGTGTTCCAGGATCAGTGCCAGTTCTTCCTGGTCATGGGACTTCGGATTGTAAAAAATATACCTGAAAAAGGAAAAAGGAGCTGCAACCCTGTCTGTCGGGACCAGTGTATACCCCCCCTGTTGGTTCGTTACCGGATTTTTCATAAGCCTCAGCAGGCTCCAGAGTTGCCTGCCGACCATGCCCGTAAAATAGAGGGCACCCAGCAGGTAGCCTGCCCACAGGAACATTTCCCAACCAGAGCCCGTTTCAGGGTTGGAGTAGCCCGGGTTTGGGGAAGCGGATTGGGCTGTTATCAGCTCCATGGGGATTATTACTTCTTCCTGTATGGTAACCAGGGGCAGGAGCAGGGCGGCCCCGATCCCGGTTAGCAGGAAAAACCGGTTCAGTCTGAAAAAGGTTTCCTTCCGCAGCAGCAGCTGATAGGTCAGCAGGAAAATACCCAGGATGGCAGAGGCTTTGATGAGGTAGGTTTCCATGGGATCCTATTTTTTATTTTGCTCAATCAGTTCGATGATCTCCCGGAGTTCCTCGGCCGAGATCTTTTCCTCTTTGGCAAAGAAGGAAACCAGGCTCTTATAGCTATGGTCAAAATAGTCGGCCACCGTCTCTCCTATAAATTCCTTTCGATAGGCCTCCCGGCTGACCAGCGGATAGTACCGGTGGGTATTCCCGAAGGCTTCATGCCCAACGAAGCCTTTTTCTTCCAGGTTCCTTACCATGGTGGACAGGGTGTTATAGTGGGGCTTGCGTTTTCCGGGAAAGGCCTCAAGCAACTCTTTTACGAAAGCTTTTTCAAGCTTCCAGAGCAGCTTCATGACCTCTTCTTCCTTGTTGGTGAGACGTTGCATAGGGTGGAATTTGAGACAAACATAGCACTAATAAATTAGTTATACAACTAAAAAAATAGTTAAAAAACTATAAAAATAGTTGAAATATATACGGAAGAATGGTCGTTGCTTACACTATATTTACGCCCCTCAACGGATTCCTAAATGGTGGACATCGCCTTTATTACTGCAGGTTTGTTATTACTGGTACTGGGAGGGAACTTCCTGCTTAAGGGGTCTGTGGATATTTCCTTCCGACTGTCGATTCCCAAGATCGTGGTCGGGATGACCGTCGTTTCCTTCGTCACTTCTGCCCCTGAACTGATCGTAAGCCTGGATTCTGCGCTTCGGGGTTATCCGGACCTGGCCCTTAGCAATGTCGTGGGGTCCAACATTGCCAACCTCGGGTTGGTATTGGGGTTGGCCCTGTTGCTGGGCCAGATGGATGTCCGCCGGAGTTTCTATTTCACGGATTGGCCGGTAATGATGGCCTCCTCCGTGCTTTTCTTTGTCTTTGTGTATGGGGACCTCCTGCTCGGACGGCTGGAAGGCGGGATCATGGTGGTCACCCTTTTCCTCTTTTTGGTCTATCTGCTGCGCTACCAGAAACCCGTTGTGGATGAGCTGCTTCCAGATGTCATCCAGCTTTTGCCCCTATACAAAACAATACTATACCTGGGTGCCGGGGGGTTGGCTCTCTGGGGTGGCTCCGAGCTCCTGATCACGGGGGCTGTAGGCCTGGCTACCCTTTTTGATGTGAGCGAGCGGTTCATAGGCATTACCGTGGTGTCTGTCGGGACGAGCATCCCGGAACTCGCAGCTTCCCTGATTGCGATGGTAAAAAAGGAGAAGGCTATTTCCGTGGGGAACCTGATCGGTTCGAATATTTTCAACCTGCTCGCGGTACTCGGCATAACGGCCATGGTGCAGCCCATCCAAATCATGGATGAGCGGTTGATCGACCAGGATATCTTCTGGTTGATGGGGATCTCTTTTTTGGTCCTGCCTCTGGTATTCTTTCCAAGGGGGCAGCGCCTGGACTGGAAGGACGGGGTGGTCCTGCTGGCCGTCTATGGCTTTTTCCTGTATTTCACCTATTAAAAAGAAAACCGCTGAATTACCAGGAGTAATCCAGCGGCTTTGAAACCTGATCGAAAGCAGGGGGCTTATGCCTCTACTTCGATGTCTGCGCTTTGAACCGTTTTGATGATCCGGCCTGCAACCCGGTATGGATCCGCGTTGGAAGCAGGACGCCGGTCTTCCAGCCATCCTTTCCAACCGCGTTCCACGGTAAGGATCGGGATCCGGATGGATGCCCCACGGTCAGAAATCCCGTAACTGAATTCGTGAATTGACTGGGTCTCGTGATGTCCGGTAAGGCGCTCATCGTTAAATTCCCCATAGACTTCGATGTGCTCTTCTGTCACAGGACGGAAGGCCTCACATACTTTTTCGTAGATCTCCCTCGATCCACAGGTCCTCAGGAGGTTGTTTGAGAAGTTGGCGTGCATACCACTTCCGTTCCAGTCACCTTTGACCGGTTTCGGGTGGTACTCTATGTAGTAGCCGTAATCTTCAGTAAGCCTGTCCAGTAGATACCGGGCTACCCATACCTGGTCTCCGGCATTTTTGGCGCCTTTGGCGAAGATCTGGAATTCCCACTGACCACAGGCCACTTCCTGGTTGATCCCTTCAAAATTCAAACCGGCCTGCAGGCAGTAGTCTGCATGGCGTTCCACCAGCTCGCGTCCGTGTGTGTTTCTTCCTCCTACAGAGCAATAGTACAGACCCTGTGGTCCTGGATAACCCCCGATTGGAAATCCGAGGGGCAACTGGGTATGGGTGTCCATTATGAAGTATTCCTGCTCGAAGCCGAACCAGAAATCCTCGTCCGCATCCCCGTCAATCATAGCCCGGGAATTCGTCGGGTGGGGGGTCCCATCAGGGTTCAGTACCTCGGTCATCACCAGGTAGCCATTCTCACGTGCCGGATCCGGGAAGATCGCCACGGGTTTAAGCAAAAGGTCTGAGGATCCTCCTTCGGCTTGCTGTGTGGAGCTTCCGTCAAAAGACCAGATCGGGCACTCTTCCAGCGTTCCGCCGAAATCCGATTCGATCTTCGTCTTGCTTCTGAGGTTCGCAGTCGGATGATACCCATCCAACCAGATATACTCTAACTTTGCTTTATTCATTCTGTAGGGTTTTAATTTAATTTTTTTTGATCGTCAAAAATAATATAATTCCTAATCCTCAGTCAAGAAAGGAGGGGGTATTTATTAAAAAAATCGATGAAATTATCAACACCCCCCTGTTTTCGAAGGGGCATTGTTAAAATATAATTTATTTATGATAATTTTGCCAATTACTTACTATCACAAATTCTAACGCCTTAGCCATAGCCCATGAATACGCACAGATTAAATGCCCTGAACGCCGGGAGGACATTCCCGATGCCCTCGAAAAAAGGGGAGCTGAACCGGTCCGAACTATTCGGTAAAAGCGTTTTTAACGAGGTCCGCATGCAGCAGTACCTTACCAGGGATGCCTTTATAAGCGTAAAGGAGGCTATTTTTTCAGGATCCAAGATAGACCGCAAAATTGCCGATCAGGTGGCTGAAGCCATGAAGGCCTGGGCCATGAGCATGGGGGCCACCCACTACACCCACTGGTTCCAGCCGCTTACAGGCTCCACTGCTGAGAAGCACGATGCCTTTTTTGACCTCCTGCCCGATGGCAGGGCCATAGAAAAATTCGGGGGTGGTCAGCTGGTACAACAGGAGCCGGATGCCTCTAGTTTTCCCAGCGGCGGAATCCGCAACACCTTTGAAGCCCGCGGCTATACGGCATGGGACCCGACATCCCCAGCCTTTATTTATGGAAACACCCTGTGCATCCCCACTGTATTTGTCTCCTATACCGGGGAAGCCCTGGACAACAAGGCCCCCCTGCTGAGGGCGCTTCACGCTGTGGACGAGGCAGCGACGGCTGTGGCCCGGTATTTTGACAAAAACGTAAACAAGGTCATCGCCACCCTGGGGTGGGAACAGGAGTACTTCCTTGTGGACAAGGCACTGGCTGCAACCCGGCCCGATCTCACCCTTGCCGGGCGCACCCTCCTTGGACAGGCGGCTGCCAAGGGTCAACAGCTGGATGATCACTACTTCGGGGTGATCCCGCCCCGGGCCTTCCGGTTCATGCGGGACCTGGAGGATGAATGTATGTTGCTGGGTATTCCGGTCAAGACGCGCCACAATGAAGTGGCTCCCAACCAGTTTGAACTGGCACCGGTCTTTGAAGAGGCCAACCTGGCAGTGGACCACAACCTGCTCCTGATGGACGTGATGGAAAAGGTGGCAGAACGACATGGGATCAGGGTGTTGTTTCACGAAAAGCCCTTTGCCGGGATCAACGGGTCCGGGAAACACAACAACTGGTCCTTAAGTACAGATACGGGAACCAATTTGCTGAGCCCCGGGTCCACCCCCATGAAAAACCTGCAATTCCTCACCTTTTTCGTAAATACCATCAAGGCGGTGGACCGGTATGAGGCCCTGCTCAGGGCATCCATCGCCTCGGCCAGCAATGACCATCGCCTGGGGGCCCACGAAGCCCCCCCGGCCATCCTATCCATCTTTGTCTACAGTCCGGGGATCTTTGGCTTGCTGGATGCCAAGCTGTACCCCATTGCGGCACTCTGGGTCGCTGCGCCGATCACTATCTTGTGCACCTTTGGCATTGCGCTGTACCTGGCGACGATGCAAGAAGCATTATACCAAAGCGACCTGGTGCAGCGTTTCAAGGACAAGCCGGGCAGACCTGTAGCTGTCTGGGCGCTG
>CBDUBB010000115.1:0-7383 GCA_965365265.1 uncultured Flavobacteriaceae bacterium | reverse complement strand
TTGGCGACCAGGGCCGAAAACTCTCCAAGGGAATGCCCGGCCACCATATCCGGTTTGAAGGCATCGCCCAGGACCTTGCTCAGGATGACGGAATGCAGGAAAATGGCCGGCTGCGTGACTTTGGTCTGCTTCAGATCCTCTGCGGACCCCTCGAACATTACATCTGTAATGGAAAAACCAAGGATATCATTTGCCTTTTCAAAGAGTTCCTGAGTGTTGGGGAATTTTTCATAGAGGTCCTTTCCCATCCCGCTGAACTGTGCCCCCTGGCCGGGGAAAACGTATGCCTTCATAAGTGTCCGGTTTTATTGCACAAATGTAAGAAATACAGCCCTGATGTGAAGAATCGCAGTCCGTTAATATGCCTGCTTGTCTTAGTTTCAATATGATTTTTTAAGCGGTGTAAAGGCAGGTTTCCGCATAAAGGATACCAGGCTTTAAGGTTTGGAAATTCGTTGGGGGCTCCCCCACCCACCCCTCCATAATTTAAAATACTACCCTGCAAAAACTTACCAGAAATACCCAAAAACTTGCCGGAATATCTCAGCTGCGCAATCCGGCACCTATTCCGCTAAAAAATGCAAACTGATAAAAGTCATGTACTTTGAATGGCAGAGCACCTAAATTTATTAGTCATTAGATTTAAGGTGCGGCAGGGGAAAATTCACGATTTCTGATACTATTTAATTTCTTGAACCCGTCCGGTCCTAACTGAAAAACATCGACCGCCATGACTGCTATATCCACTCCCGGGTTGGAATTGACAGACGGGTCCCGTATTGCCGTAATCGGGGGTGGTCCTGCCGGAAGTTTTTTCAGCTACTATGCGCTCGAATATGCCAGGCGGTTCGGCCTTGAACTGGAGCTCGATATTTACGAAGCCAAGAACTTTGATAAGATCGGTGCTGCGGGATGTAACCATTGCGGAGGTATTGTATCGGAATCCCTGGTGCAGGAATTGGCGACCGATGGCATCATCATTCCCTCCGAGGTCATACAACGGGGTATCAACACCTATACAATGCATACCGAACAGGGAAGCCGGGTAATCAACGCTCCCAGTGATGAACAGCGAATTGCATCCGTTTTCAGGGGCTGTGGTCCAAGAGGCTGTCTGGATAAGAGCCTTCGGGGTTTTGACAACTACCTGCTTGGCCTGTGCCGGGAAAAAGGAGCCCGGGTCGTGCCAGAAAAGGTCAATAGCCTACAACGGACAGAAGACGGGATCTTTGTCGGGTACTCAAAATCCCCCCTTCAGCAGTACGATCTGGTGGTTGGTGCTGCCGGTCTGAATACCAAAACCCTGGAACTTTTTAAAGGTATCTGCCCCTCCTATTCCCTCCCTGAAACTACCAGGACCTACATCAGTGAATTCCTGATGAAACCCGCTGATATCGAAAAAAGTTTCGGCAACTCCATGCATGTTTTCCTGCTGGATCTGCCGCAGATCACCTTTGGCGCCCTGATCCCCAAGGAGAATTATGTGACCCTTGTATTACTGGGCAGGGATATCGATCAGGACGTTGTACTTAATTTCCTTGGGGCTGAACAGGTCAGGTCCTGTTTCCCACCGGATTTCCCCATAGAGCGAACCATGCCTTGTAAATGTTATCCCTATGTCAATGTGAGGCAGGGGACGCATGCTTATGGGGACCGGGTTGTTCTGATAGGGGATTCAGCCAGTTCCAAATTGTATAAGAATGGGATTGGTGCTGCTTTTGCCACCGGGAAAGCCGCGGCCAGCACCGCCATTTTTGAGGGGGTTAGCGAAACACACTTCGAAAAATATTACGCACCTGTATGCCGGGACCTGGACCGGGACAACAGTGTGGGGAAATTTATCTTCTGGGTAACCAGGGTGATCCAAAAATCGCCCATACTCAAAAGGGGAGTACTGGACCTCGTTGGAAGGGAGCAAGCCAATGAGAATTCGACGTTCAGGATGAGTTCTGCGCTCTGGGACACCTTCACGGGCAGTGCCGGCTACCGCAACATCCTGAGCCGTTTCCTCCATCCTGGACTACTGACAGGGCTTACGACGAGTATCGTGAGATCCAATATGCCCACATTCAACCGTGAGAACTATGAAGAACAAAAAGCTCGGCAAACTCTATAAAGACGGTGAGATCATCATCAAACAGGGAACCAGGGGAAACTGCCTTTACGTGGTACAGGAAGGCAAGGTGGATATCATACACGAAACCCCCGAGGGTGAAGTTCTGGTAGCCCAATTGGGAGAGACTGAGTTTTTCGGGGAAATGGGCCTGTTCGAAGAAGACGTGCGGTCATGCACGGTACGGGCGGCCGGCGATGCCAAGATTCTCACCATTGACAAGCGGAATTTCTATAAGTCCATTCGCAGGGATTCCTCCCTGGCGTACAGGCTGCTGGAGAAAATGTCGAACCGGTTACGGGATGCGACCAACAAAATCCAGAACCAGTAAAGGGGTTTTCGTTTAGGTCAGGGCATACTGAGATCCCGCTAATTCATAGGGTCGTATCTCGCAGGGGCGCCCCGCCCCCCATCTTCAATGTAGCTACCAAAGGTGCAATCTCAAATCAGTCGCCACAGACTTAGCTGTCCTGCAACATCTGCCTGAATTTCCCCTTTGACTTTCGGATTCGAACCGCAACCACCTTATACTCCGGGCACATGGCCTCCGAGTCGTGGACGTCGCTGGTAATATTGTTGACCATAATATCCGGAAAGTGGAAGGTAGTACTCAGGATCCCGGGTTTTACCTCATCCGTGATCCGGGCCTTCACGTCGACCTTTCCGCGAGGGGATTCCAGACAAACAAAGTCCCCTTCTGAAATTCCATTCTCTGCCGCGTCCTCCGGATGGATCATCAGGTAGTCGCTCTTCAGGATTTCCTGGTTAGCCGTCCTGCGGGTCATAGCCCCGCAGTTGTAGTGTTCCAGCTCTCTGTTGGTGGTCAGGATGTAGGGGTACTTTTTGCCATGCTCCTGAATTTCCTGTGTTTCCTCCCAGGGATGGAATTCAAAATAGCCCAGGCCTCGCTTGAATTCCTCCTGATGGAGTATTTGTGTATCCGTACCGTCAGGTGCCACCGGCCACTGGAGGCCGTTCTTGCCGAGGCGGTCCCAGCGGATACCGGCAAAGAAGGGGACGATTTGGGATATTTCCTCCAGCATCCCGTCCGGGGTGTAATCGGGTTGTTTATACCCCATCCGGTTCATGAGATCCACAATGATCTGCCCGTCCGGTTTGGTGCCCGGGATGGGATCCACAACCTGTCTCACAGCCTGAACGCGCCGCTCCCCGTTCGTAAAGGTCCCGCTCTTTTCGAGGAAGGAAGCCCCGGGAAGGATAACGTCCGCATGTTTGGCGGTTTCGGTCATAAATAGCTCCTGGACAATCACCAGGTCTGTGGCCTCAAGCGCCCGGATTACCTTTTGGGTATTCGGATCCGTTTGCACCACGTCTTCCCCGATGATCCAGATCGCTTTCAACTTGCCATCCAGGGCCGCCTGAAACATCTCCGGGATCTTATATCCTATATGGGTGGGTACGGTGCTTCCGTAAAATTCATTGTACCTCTTGTTGACGTCTGGCCTGGTCACATCAAGGTAGCCGGCACCCTGGTGGGGTTGCACGCCCATGTCGGCACTGCCCTGTACGTTGTTCTGGCCCCTCAGGGGGTTTACCCCCACTCCTTTTCTCCCGATGTTCCCCGTCAGCATGGCCAGGTCTGCAATCTGCATAACGGTGAAGGTCCCCTGGGAATGCTCAGTGACCCCGAGCCCGTGAAAGGACATTGCGCTGGGGGCGTGGGCATAATCACCGGCTGCTGCCCGGACCTGTTCCCTCGGCACTCCGGAAACCGCCTCTAAATGGTCGAGGTCAATGGAAAGGAGTTCCTTTTTAAAGTCCTCGTACCCTTCGGTACGATTGGCAATAAAGGCTTTATCCACCCATCCCTCGGTTACGATGTAATACATCATCATATTGAGGACGGCCACGTTGGTTCCGGGTCGCAATGCCAGGTGATGGGTCGCATAGCGGGCAAGCTCGGTCCGCCGCGGGTCAATCACGATGGATACATTGCCGGACTTCATGGCGAATTGCTTGAGCTTGGCTCCTGTAACCGGGTGGGCATCCGTAGGGTTGGCCCCTATGACCATGATGCAGTTCGTATGCCTGAGGTCCTCAATGGAGTTTGTGGCAGCGCCCGTTCCGAAGGTACGCTGCATACCCAGGGCCGTAGGCGAATGACACACCCGTGCACAGCCGTCAATGTTGTTGGTCTGGATCACGGCACGGAAGAATTTCTGCATCAGGTAGTTTTCCTCGTTGGTACAGCGGGAAGAAGAAATACCCGCCATGCTGTCCGGCCCATACGTTTCCTTGTACTGCGTAAATTTCTCGGTGATAAAGTCATAGACCTCATCCCAGCTGACTTTCTCAAAAGCGCCGTTCCGTTTGATCATGGGTGAATCCAGGCGTTCCGGATGGTTGTAAAATTTAAAGGCGAATCGTCCTTTCAGGCAGGTATGCCCCTGGTTCACTTCAGCGTCGTAGGGGGCGGTGATGCTGAGGATTTCTCCATTATCGGTAGCGATCTCCAGGTTGCAGCCTACCCCGCAATAGGTACAGACCGTCCGCGTAGTTTCGGTGGCCTGAATGGATTTGGACTGGAACACATCCGAAATAGCAGAGGTGGGGCACGCCTGGGAACAGGCACCGCAGCTTACGCAGTCCGATTCCATAAACGACTGATCCAACCCTTTGATAATCCGCGAATCAAACCCGCGCCCGGCCATGCTCAGCACAAACTCCCCCTGTACCTCATCACAGGCCCGTACACAGCGATAGCAGTTGATGCACTTGCTGAGGTCCGAGGTCATGTAGGGGTGGCTCAGGTCTTTTTCCCTCTGCAAATGGGTATCCCCTTCCGGGTAGCGCACTTCGCGGATCCCCACCTGGGCGGCCACATCCTGCAATTCGCAATTCCCGTTCACCTCACAGGTAAGGCAATCCAGGGGATGGTCCGTGAGGACCAGCTCTATGATATTCTTCCGCAGTTTTTTGACGCTTGCAGTACTGGTATAGAGATACTGCCCTTCGGATACCGGCGTGTGGCAGGACGCCATGGTTTTCACGGGACCGTCCTTTTCCAGGGCGACTTCCACGCTGCAAACCCGACAGGCCCCGAAAGGATCCAGGTTGGGTGCGTCGCAAAGGGTGGGTACCAGGCCGGCATCTACCTGGCGCCGAATGAACGCAAGCATGGTCTCTCCGGGTTGAAAAGTATAGGGTACATCGTTGATGAATGCGGTCTTCATATGCGGCTATTTTGTAAAGTAGACGTCTAGTTCAGGTTTAAAATACTGCAGGATGTTTCGAATTGGCAGGGGAATACCGCCTCCGTGTGCACAGAGCGAGCCGGCTTCCAGGGTCGTCAGCAGGTCGTTAAAGAGGGTCCTGTCTATCTCGTAAGAACCTTCCATCGCCTTTTGGGCCATTTCATGCCCCCTTTTAGTGCCCAACCGACATGGAAAACATTTGCCACAGCTTTCATAGGCAGCAAAATCAAGGAGATGGGCTATATACCGGATCATCGGAAAATCCTCAGGAATGCTTACTACAGAGGCATGTCCCAGCAGGAACCCCGCTTCTGAAAACGATTCAAAATCCAGGGTGAGCTCCCCGATTTTTTCCACAGGGATCACGCCTCCAAGGGGCCCTCCAATCTGCAGGGCCTTTATCGGAGACCTGAAACCACCACCGAGGTCTTCAATAACGGTTCGAAGGGGGGTGCCCATAACGACTTCATACACGCCCGGACGTCTGAAAAAACTATCCAGGCAGACGAGTTTGGTCCCCGAGGAACGGGCCGTCCCGATGCTTTTCCAGGCGGCACCCCCTTCACTGATTATGAAATGAAGGGCTGCCAGGGTTTCCACGTTATTCACCACGGTGGGTTTATTGAACAATCCGCGTTGGGCCGGATAGGGCGGGCGCACCCGTACTTCCGGCCGCTGCCCTTCGATGGAGTTGATCAGGGCCGTCTCCTCCCCACATATGTAAGAGCCCTGGGCCTGTATGATCTTGAATTCAAAACCAAAGCCACTACCCTGTATGTCTTTGCCTGTCAGGTGGTGGTCCCTTAACTCGTCTATGGCCTTTTGGACGCGCTGCACGGCCTCAGGGTATTCTGCCCTGATATACAGGATCCCGTGGTGGGCCCCGGTGACATACCCGCTTACCAGCATGCCAAAAAGCACGGAATGGGGTTGCTGTTCCAGCAGGTACCGGTCCGAATAGGCTCCCGGATCACCCTCATCGGCATTGCAGATAATGAATTTAACATCTCCCTCTGCCTTACGACAGAATTCCAGTTTGAGTCCCATCGGGAACCCGGCTCCTCCCCGGCCCCTGAGGCCTGAGGTTTTGATCTCCTCCAGCACCGAGTCGGCATCCCGCTGCAACACCTCCTGCCAGGGTTTGTAATAGTCCGCCACCTCGCTGAAAGGTGCCGTAAGGATTTGCTGTTGGCCTGCCCCCACATGATAGGTACCGTAACCATCCGCTGCCTGGTCCTCCAGGATCCCGGGCAGGGCATCGATGGCCGCCCCGGAATAATTCCTCCCCTTGTAATGGAAGGCGGCATTTTCGTGGCAGCGCCCCAAACAGGTCATATGCCCGATCTGTTCAGGCTTGAACTGCTCCTCTAATTTCTCAAGCAGCTCAGGCTGGGTGCCTGCGCACTCACAGGCGGTCCCATTGCAGACATATACTTCCTTCCCCTTATTCTCAGGTTTGAGAAAGTCGTAAAAGGACGCCGTGCCAAAGGCATTCGCCTTGCCGATCAGGAATTCCTCTGCCAGCAGGGCGAGTTCCTTCTCATCAGGTGTCCCAGCAGGACGAGCCAGGTTTCCCAGTTTGTCAAAGAGGTTTTCTTGCAGCCCTTTTCGGCCGAGGAGTTCGCTTAAATTCTCAGACATGCTAACTTGCTTTAGGTTTCTTGGAATGGGAACGACTGTTGTCGATCCGGTAGGGGTGTGCATAGCAGGTGGCTCGCCCCTCCCGGCAAAAACCCATTCGAGCTGGACAGATGACTCAAATGGTTAGCGAAAAGTGTAAAAGACGTGAGGGTTAGACTAATACAAAAGAAAAATTTTAATAGGGCCTGCGTACAGTTTCTTTTCATTACATCTTTTTTTTACCATGAGGGTAATAGTTTTTGTGTCGGAAATCCATCAGGGATTACCGGTGATCTTCAATAGGGTGACATTGGATGTAGTGTGGGTGCGAAAAAGACCAGGAATTTGGCAAATAGTGTGTTCGTGATTGTTCCCTGTGGTATATGTTAAATACTCTATTTGTACAGTACCGAAAACCATGCCAAAGGGATCAAT